>NZ_JAQMIL010000034.1:0-91003 GCF_029990105.1 Bradyrhizobium sp. Arg237L
GATGACGCAAAAGGGATTGACTGATCCAGGCCCGTTACAGAAGGGTGGGCAAAGCGCAGCGTGCCCACCCTACGAGGGGAGAGCCGCCCTACCCCTTCACGTCCTGCTTTTCGGAGGCCGTGGTCGGCTTCTTTGCGCCGCCGCCGACCACGCGGACCTGGTCGCCGTCGTTGATGCCGTCGGGCGGGGCGATGATGATGCGGTCGTCACCGGTGAGGCCGGAGGCGATCTCGATCTCCTTGCCGAGGTCGCGGGCGATCGTCACCTTCTTGAACAGGATCTTGTCATCGGCGCCGACGGTCGCAACGCGCAGGCCGTTGCTGTCGAAGATCAGCGCGCTGGCGGGGATGTGCAGCGGAATGGTGTCGCGCTGCAACGTCAGCTTCACATTGGCATAGCCGCCGGGCATCAATTCACCGTTCGAATTGTCCAGCGCAAGCTGCATGCGCGTCGTTCCCGAGCTGACATCGACGGCCTGCGAGGAGGCCTCCACCGTCGCCGTGAAGGTGCGGTTCGGATACTCCGGCAGCGTGATGACGGCCTTGGCGCCCATCTTGATCGACGGCACGAAATTCTGCGGCACGTTCACATAGACGCGCAGCTTAGAGATATCGGAGACAATGAACATCGCCGGTCCCGCATTGCCCCCGGCATTGATCAGCGCGCCGACGTCGGTGTTGCGCTCGGTGACAACGCCGTCGAAGGGCGCGGTGATCTTCTTGTACCCCGCTAGCGCTTCCAGCCGCTCGACATTGGCCTGGCCGGAATTGACGGCGGCCTTCTTGTTGGAGAGATCGGCGGTGCGCTCGTCGATCTCCTGCATCGAGACGAAGTTGGAGGCGAGCAATGACCTGCGCCGGGTCAGCGTCGCTTCGGAGAGCTTGGCGCTGGCCTGCTGGCTGGCGAGATCGGCCCTGGCCTGCAGCAATTGCTGGTCGAGGTCGGGCGCCTCGATTTCGGCGATCACCTGCCCGGCCTTGACGCGGGCGCCGATGTCGACGCTCCAGCTCGTCAGGTAACCGGACACTCGCGCGAAGATCGGGGCGCGATAATAGGCTTCCAGCCGACCCGGCAGGTCGATCGTGGGATTGAGCACCTTGGCGCTGGGCGGCGCGACCGCGACGCTCGGGATGGCCTGACTATCGGTCCATTCCTTGAGCTTGGTGCCCTGCTCCTCGCGGGCGCGGATGCCGGTGATGACGACGAGGACCAGGCCGACACCGGCGGCAAGCCCGAAAATGCCCAGTTTCCAGCGCGAGACCGGCGGGCGTTGGTCAGTGGGCATGCGACATCTCCGGTGCGGCGGCGGCGCTGGCGCCTTGCTTCTTGTGTACCATACTAAAGACGACGGGAACAAACATCAGCGTCGCGAACGTTGCAAAGATCAGGCCGCCGATCACGGCGCGGCCGAGCGGGGCGTTCTGCTCGCCACCCTCGCCCAGTCCCAGCGCCATCGGCGCCATGCCAATGATCATGGCCAGCGCGGTCATCAGCACCGGGCGGAAACGGACGAAGCCGGCGTCAAGCGCGGCGGCAATGGGATCACCGAGCTGCTCATAGCGCTCGCGGGCGAAGCTGATGACGAGCACGCTGTTGGCGGTGGCGACGCCCATGCACATGATTGCGCCGGTCAGCGCCGGCACCGACAGCGTGGTTTGGGTGGTGAAGAGCATCCAGATGATGCCGGCGAGCGCCGCCGGCAGCGCGGTGATGATCACGAATGGATCGGACCAGGACTGGAAGTTCACGACGATCAGGAGATAGATCAGCACGACGGCGCCGAGCAGGCCGAACAAAAGGCCCGAAAACGCACTGTTCATGGTCTGCACCTGACCGAGCAGCACCACCGAACTTCCCTTCGGCACGTCCTTTGCGGTCTCGGCGATCAGCGCCCGGACGTCGGTGGCGACAGCGCCGAGGTCGCGGCCCTGCGTGGTGGCGTAGATCTGCACCATGGACTGGATGTCGTATTGAGAAACGACCGCGCTCGAGGTCGAGCGCGTGATGTCGGCAATGCCGCCCAGGATCGGCGACTGTGGGTTGTTGCTCGCGGTGATCGGCAGCGTCTGCAACGCGCTCAGCGAGTCGATCTGGTATTGCGGCGTCTGCATCACGATCGAATAGGACACGCCGTTGTCCGGATTGAGATAATAGGTCGGCGCGACCTGCGAGCTGCCGGCGAGATTGACGACGAGGCTGTTGGTGACGTCGCGCTCGGTCAGCCCGACATATTGCGCGCGGGTGCGGTCGACATCGATATTGAAGGTGGGGCTGTTCGGCGATTGCTGGATGCGCGCGTCCGCAATGCCGGGAATGCGGCGGATCCGGCTCAGTAATTTGTTGGCATAGGCGAAATTGGCGTCGAGATTGGCGCCGCGGATCTGCAGGTCGATCGGCGCCGGCGCGCCGAAGTTCAGGATCTGGCTGACGATATCGGCGGGCAGGAACGCGAAGCTGATGCCGGGGAACATCCGCGGCAACTGCTCGCGCAACACCTGGACATATTCCTCGGTCGGCCTGTGGCCTTCCTTCAGCTTGACCTGGATGTCGCCGTCCTGCGGCCCGATGACGCCGGTGTTGTTGTAGGTCATGTTGATGCCGGAAATCGGCATGCCGATGTTGTCGGCCAGCGTGTCGATCTCCTCGGGCGGGATGATCTTGCGGATCGCCTTCTGCACCTCGGCGAGCTGGTTGGCGGTCTCCTCGACGCGAGTGCCGACCTGGGTGCGGACGTGCATCAGGATGTTGCCGGCGTCGACCGACGGAAAGAAGTTGCGTCCCAAAAACGGCACCAGCAGCATGGACACCGCGACGAAGCCGAGGAATCCGGTGACGAAGACGGCGCGGCGTCCGAGCGCCATCGCCAGCATGTCGCGATAGCCGCGCCGGATGCGCTCGAACCGCGCTTCGAAGCCGCGCTGGAACAGCTTGAACGGATTGCGCGTCGGCGGCAGCCCGCCTTCGTGATGCACATGCGGCTGCAGCAGGTATTTCGCCATCGTCGGCACCAGCGTGCGCGACAGGATGAACGACCAGATCATCGCGAACATCACCGCTTCCGCCATCGGCACGAACAGGAAGCGCGCAACGCCGGTCAGGAAGAACATCGGCACGAACACGATGCAGATGCAGAGCAGCGACACAAACGCCGGCGTGACGATCTGGTTGGCGCCGTCGAGAATCGACTGTTCGACCGACTTGCCCTGCTCCAGATGGTAATTGATGTTCTCGATCGTCACGGTGGCGTCGTCGACGAGGATGCCGACCGCGAGCGCCAATCCGCCGAGCGTCATGATGTTGAGCGTCTCGCCGATCGCCGACAGCATGATGATGGCGCCGAGCACCGAGAGCGGGATCGAGACCGCGATGATGATGGTCGATCGCCAGCTCCCGAGAAACAAGAGGATCATCACGCTGGTGAGCAATGCGGCAATGACGCCTTCGAAGGCGACGCCGGTGATGGCGCCGCGGACGAATACCGACTGGTCACCGATGAAGCCGATCTTCAGCGCGTCCGGAAGCTGGTCCTTGACGTCGATCACCTTCTGCTTGATGCCCGCGATGATATCGAGCGTCGAGATCGCGCCCGCCTTCAGCACCATCATCAGCACCGAGCGGTTGCCGTCGACATGGACGATGTTGGTCTGCGGCGGGTTGCCGTCGCGCACGGTGGCGACGTCCCGCACATAGACCATGGCGCCGTTGACGGTCTTGATCGGCAGATTGCCGAGATCCTCCATCTTGAGCGGCGAGTTGTTGAGCTGGATGTTGTATTCGAACTGACCGATCTTCTGCGTGCCGACCGGCGTGATCAGATTTTGTGCAGCGAGTGCATTGGCCACGTCCTGCCCCGACAGGCCGCGCGCCTGCAGCGCCGTGGAGTTGAGGTCGATCTGTACCTGTCGCTGCTTGCCGCCGAACGGATAGGGTATGGCGGCGCCGGGCACGGTGACGAGCGGCGTGCGGAGCTGGTTGATGCCGATATCGGCGAGATTCTGCTCGGTCAGCCCCTCACCTGATAGCGCGACCTGGATGATCGGCACTGTGGAGGCGCTGTAGTTCAGGATCAAAGGCGGCGTCGCGCCCGGTGGCATCTGCTTCAAAAGCGTCTGCGAGATCGCCGTGACCTGGGCGTTGGCGGTGCGGATGTCGACATTCGGCTGGAAGAAGATCTTGATGATGCCGAAGCCGTTGTAGGAATTGGCGACGATATGCTCGATATCGTTGACGGTGGTCGTCAGCGCGCGCTGGAATGGCGTGGTGATGCGCCCGGACATCTGGTCCGGCGGCAGGCCGGTGTACTGCCAGACCACCCCGATGACGGGGATGCGGATGTCGGGAAAGATATCGGTGGGCGTGCGCAGGGCAGCGAGCGGTCCGACAATGAGGAGAAGCAGCGCGAGCACGACAAACGTATACGGCCGGCTCAGCGCGATACGGACCAGTGCAACCATTGACGAGTTATTCCCCGGAACCCGTAAAATGAACGGGGGATTGGCGCCCCTACAGGCCAATTCACTTGCGTCGATCTAGCGAAAAACGGGCCAAAAGCCAACTTTGCGCGGCGCAATCCGTGTTCACATCCTCGACATAGCGCCGGGCCGGACCGGCCACGGCGTGAACCGCGGCCGGGAATTATCGCAACTAATTAAGTAATTAAGCCGCCCGTACCGATTCCAGGAACTTGCTGACCTCGACCTTGAGGCGGCTGCTGTCGCCGGACAACGCCTTTGCTGCCGACAGCACCTGTGTGGAGGCCGAACCGGTCTCGGTCGCGCCGCGCTGCACGTCGGTAATGTTGGCCGAGACCTGGTGGGTGCCCTGGGCAGCCTGCTGGACGTTGCGGGAGATTTCCTGCGTGGCCGCGCCCTGCTCCTCGACCGCCGCGGCGATGGTCGAGGAGATTTCCGACAGCCGTTCGATGGTGTTGCTGATTTCCTTGATCGCGTTCACCGAGTCCTGGGTGGCGGCCTGGATGCCGGTGATCTGCTGGCCGATCTCGCCGGTGGCTTTCGCAGTCTGCTCGGCCAGCGCCTTCACTTCGGAGGCGACCACCGCAAAGCCGCGGCCGGCCTCGCCGGCGCGCGCCGCCTCGATGGTCGCGTTCAGCGCCAGCAGGTTGGTCTGGCCCGCGATCGTGTTGATGAGTTCGACGACATCGCCGATCCGCGCCGCCGCCTTCGAGAGCTCGCTGACACGGTCGTTGGTGCTGCGGGCCTGGCCGACGGCGTCGCCCGCCATCCGCGCCGATTCCTGGACCTGGCGGCTGATCTCGGTGACGGACGATGACAGCTCCTCGGTCGCGGACGCCACCGACTGCACATTGGTGGACGCCTCTTCCGAGGCGGAGGCGACTGCGGTGGTCAATTCCTGCGAGCGCGTGGCGGTCGAGGAGAGCGTGCCGGCCGCGGCTTCGAGCTGGCTCGAGGCGGAAGAGACGGTCTGGACGATCTCGCCGATCATGGTCTCGAAATTGCGGGTGATGGCGTCGACGCGGCGGCCACGCTCGATCTTGGCTTCGGCGTCGGCGGCTGCAGCCTCGTCGGCGGCCCTCTTGGCGATCAGGGCTTCCTTGAACACCTGGAGCGCATCGGCCATCGTGCCGATTTCGGTCTTCTCACCCTGGTGCGGGACTTCGGCGGTCAGGTCTCCATTTCCGAGCGCCTGCATCGGCTTGACGATGGAAGCGATCCCAGCCGAGACGTCGCGGATCAGCAGGAAACTGACGACCGCGCCAACAAGCACCGCGGCCAAGAGGATGAAAGCGAGTATCGCGAAGGCGGAAGAGTAGTTGGCGGCGGCGTCCTCCGCAGCCTTGTCGGCGCCCGTCTTGTTGAGTTCGATGTCCTTGAGGAGAACCGCGTCGGCGTCGAGCCCGATCTTGTTCACGGTCTTGCTGTTCAGCTCATGGGCGTCATGCGGGATCTTGCCGACATCCCTGCGCGACAGCGCCATCACCTCTTCGGTGCCCTTCTTGTATCGATCCCAGGTTTCAGACCATTGATTGTAAAGCGCCCGCTCCTCCGGGGAGGTGATCATCGCTTCATAGCTCTTGCGGGCCTTTATGTCGCCCTCAACAACGGTGACCAGGGTCTTCTCCGCCGCCAACTTCTCCTCGAGCGTTTCCGAGAGCATATGCTCGCGGATCACGTTGCGGTAGGTAATGACACTGGCGCGAAGCTCGCCGAGCACCCGGACGCTCGGCAGCCAGCTCGTCGTGATGTCGACCGTATTGGCATTGATCGCCTGCATGTTGCGGACGGCGAGGAGCCCCATGCCGGTCATTGCGACGAGCAGCAGCGCAACCACGGTGATGATCTTGGCGCGGATCGAGTATTTGGCGAACATCTGAAAATCTCTTGGTGTTGCGCGTGTCGGGCGCGTCGGGTGATGCAAGGTGCTTTGGTTTGGTCTAGAAGGATGCCTTACTGGCGATCAAACCGCGCAACTTCTGAGGTCGCGTTAATTTGTCCCTCCGTAGAGTTACGGTAGGCGAAAACCGTCACTAACAAATGAACGACGCGACACGCGATCAGCGCATCAGCGCAAGCGCGTCCGAGAAAAATTGCGGGCCGCCGAAATTGCCTGATTTCAAAGCAAGCAGCATCTCACCTTTGTTCGCGCCGACCGCACGCAGCACTGGCACACCAGCGGCGATCTCGGCGCCGACGAGGAAACCTGGGATTCGCAAACGATCGACCACGGCACCTGACGTCTCACCGCCGGCGACCACCAATCGACGCACGCCGTCTTCAACGAGGCATTCCGCAATATCTGCCATCGCCTGCTCGATGGCATGCCCTGCTGCATCACGCCCATGACGGGACTGCAGAGCTGCGACTTCGTCGGGCGTGGCGCTGCTGGCGATCAGCACCGGCCCTTCGCTGATCCGGTCGCGCGCCCAGGCGAGCGCGCGATGGACTTCATCCTTGCCGGTCACGATCCGCTCGGGATCGAGATGAAGTACGGCCATGCTGCGCTCGGCATTGGCGATCTGCTGCAGTGTCGCTTGCGAGCAGCTTCCGGCGAGACAGGCGGCTGGCCCTCCGACCAGCGCCTCGGCCGTCGCGCTCGCGGCCTCCGGCCTGACTTTGCCCGAGTCAACCAGCGCCCGGGCAAGCCCGAGCCCGATCCCGGAAGCGCCGACCGAAACGTGATGATCCAGCGCCACAGTGCCGATGATGCCGAGGTCGCGGTCGAACACAGCATCGATGATGGCGGCGCCAAATCCGCCGGCGGCAAGATCGGCAAGACGCGCGCGAACAGCGTCGGCGCCACGCGCAATGGTAGCAAGGCCGACCAGCCCGACCTTGGTGCTGCTCTGGCATGCCAGCACCCGCACCAGGTTCGAGTCATGCATCGGGTTGAGCGGATGATCCTTGAGCGGGCTTTCATTCAGCGGCACCGAGCCGACAAACAAATTGCCCTGGTATACAGTGCGGCCGGTTTCCGGAAATGCCGGCGTGACCAGCACGATGTTGTCGCCGGAATCTTCGCGCAGCGCATCCATCACCGGGCCGATATTGCCGGCGTCGGTGGAATCGAAGGTCGAGCAGATCTTGAACAGCACATGCTCCGCGCCGCGGCTACGCAACCATTTCTCCGCCGCGCGCGCGCGTGCGACCGCCTGGCTCGCCTCGATCGAGCGGCTCTTCAGCGAGACCACCACCGCATCGACCTCGGGCAGAGCGAGATCGTCCGAGGGCACGCCAATCGTCTGCACCGTGCGCAGGCCGGCGCGGGTCAACGTGTTGGCGAGATCGGAGGCGCCGGTGTAGTCGTCGGCGATGCAGCCAAGCGCGAGCGTCATGCTTTTGCTCCGGCATAGGGCTTGAACCAGCCGAGGCCATCGGTGGTCTTGCCGCGCGGATTATATTCGCAGCCGACGAAGCCGGCATAACCGAGCCGGTCGAGCTCATCGAACAGGAACGGGTAGTTCAGCTCTTCGCCATCGGGCTCGTTGCGCGAGGGGATGCTGGCGATCTGGGTGTGGCCGATGATCGGCATCATCTCGCGCAGCCGCATCGTGACGTCGCCATGGATGATCTGGCAGTGATAGATGTCGAACTGCAGCTTCAGGTTCGGAATCTTCAATTCTTTGATCAGGTCGCTGGCAAAGCCGAAATCGTTGAGGAAATAGCCGGGCACGTTGCGCGGATTGATCGGCTCGATCACGACGTCGAGGCCGTGCGGCGCGAAGAACTCAGCAGCCCATGTGACGGATTTATAAAATGCCTCGACCGCCCCGCTGTCGCTCCTCTCCGCGATCCCCGCCATCAGGTGCACGCGCTTGACGCCGGTCGCCTCCGCATAAGGCAGCGCGGTGGCAAGGCTCGCCTGCAGATCGGCAAACCGGTCCGGCAGCGCCGCGAACCCTTTCTCTCCGGCCGCCCAATCGCCCGGTGGCAGGTTAAACAGCGCCTGCGTCAGGCCGTTCTTGCGCAGCCGCTCGCCGACCTCCTTCGCCGGATGGTCATAGGGAAACAGGAACTCCACCGCGGTGAAGCCGGCTTTCGCCGCGGCCTCGAAACGGTCGAGGAACGCAACCTCGTTGAACATCATGGTGAGATTGGCGGCAAAGCGGGGCATCGACGGTCCTCTTTAGTTTTATTCGCCGGGCAGCTTCGTGCCGGTGACGCGGGCGTAGATGCGCGCCACCGAGGCGTCGTCATCGCGCCCCATGCCGGCGGCGGCCGCCATCAGGAACATCTGCAGCGCAGCGGCTGCGACCGGCACCGGGAATCTCGCTGACCGAGCCATGTCCTGGATAATGCCGAGATCCTTGACGAAAATCTCCACCGCGCTGCGCGGCGTGTAGTCGCCGTCGAGCACATGCGGCATGCGGTTCTCGAACATCCAGGAATTGCCGGCGGAGGCCGTGATCACCTCGTAGACCTTGCGGATGTCGAGCCCCTGTTTGGCCGCGAACGCAATCGCCTCCGAGGCGGCGGCGATATGCACGCCGGCGAGGAGTTGGTTGATCATCTTGAACGCAGCGCCCTGCCCGGCCGCATCGCCGAGTTCATAGAGCTTGGCCGCCATCGCATCGAGCGCGGGACGGGCCTTGGCGAATGCCGCCGCGCTGCCGGACGCAAGGATGGTGAGTTCGCCCTGCGCCGCGCGCTGGGCGCCGCCGGAGATCGGGGCATCGAGATAATGCCGTCCGGTGGCCTCGAGTTGCTTTGCCAATCGCCGCGCTACATCGGGGTCCATGGTCGCGGAGGAGACAAACACGGATCCCTTCGGCAGCGTCTCGGCCACGCCATTTTCGCCGAACAGGATCGTTTCGGTCTGCGCGGCATTGACGACCACGCTGACCACGATGTCGGCGCCATCGGCGGCTTCCTTCGGCGTCGTGGCGCCCTTGCCGCCGCTCTGGACGAACCGCGCGACGCTGTCGGCGGAGACGTCGCAGCCGGTCACCTCAAAACCCGCGCGCAACAGCGAGGTCGCCATGCCTGATCCCATCGAGCCGAGCCCGATCACGGCAACGCGGGTTTTTGACTGGTCTGGCATGCGGCGGTCCCTCACATTCTTCTTGGTGTCTTGCCCCTGCGTATCACGGCTTGGCCGCCGTGCCAAAGCGTGAGACAAGGCGGGAAACGGGTATGGCTGCCATGAGCGAAACAAGGCTCCGTGAGGAAATCTGCCGCTTCGGCCGCTCGCTGTTCGAGCGCGGGCTGACGCCGGGTTCGTCAGGCAATATCAGCGTGAGGCTTGATGACGGCGGCTGGCTGGTGACGCCGACCAATGCCTCGCTCGGTTTCCTCGACCCTAGCAGGATGTCGCGGCTCGATGCTGATGGACGGCTGGTCTCGGGCGACGCGCCGACCAAGGAGGTGCCGCTGCACACGGCGCTCTACCAGACCCGCGGTGCGGCGCGGGCCGTGGTGCATCTGCATTCGACCCATTCGGTGGCACTCTCGATGCTGCCCGAGATCGACCCGCGCGCCGCGCTGCCGCCGTTGACGGCCTATTATGTGATGAAATGCGGCCAGACTGCGCTGGTGCCTTATTATCGTCCCGGCGACCCTGCGGTGGCCGACGCGATCAAGGGGCTGGCGGGCAAATATTCATCCGTGCTGCTCGCCAATCATGGACCGGTGGTTTCAGGCGACACGCTGGAGGCCGCGGTGTTCGCGACGGAGGAACTGGAGGAAACCGCGAGGCTCTATCTGCTGCTGCGCGGTCTGAACCCGCGCTATCTATCGCCCGAGCAGGTGGCGGATTTGACGAAGGTGTTCGGGCTAAAGCTGCCGGAGCACGGGCACTAGCCTCTCCGAATTCGTCATGGCCGGGCTTGTCCCGGCCATCCACGTTCTTTGCATCCGAAGAAAGAAAGATCGTGGATGCCCGGGACAAGCCCGGGCATGACGGAGAAACTATCGCTTCGTCATTGCGAGCGCAGCGAAGCAATCCATTTGTCCGCGCGTGTGGAGAGGTGGATTGCTTCGCTGCGCTCGCAATGACGGGGACAGTGGCCCGCGTCAAAGCCCCAGATAGGCCTTGCGTACGTCGGGGTTGGTGCTGATCTCGGCGGCCGGTCCCTGCATCAGCACGCGGCCGGTTTGCAGGATGTAGGCGCGGTCGGCGATCTCAAGACATTCGGCCATGCGCTGTTCGACGATCAGGACGGTCATGCCGGCGTCGCGGATGCGCTTCACCGCCTGGAAGATCTCGTCGACCAGCTTTGGCATGATGCCCTGCGACGGCTCGTCGAGCATCAACAGACGCGGGCGGGTCATCAGCGCTCGGCCGATCGCGAGCATCTGCTGCTCACCGCCGGACAGCGTCTCGGCGCGCTGCTCCAGCCGCTCCGAGAGCCGCGGGAACAATTTGAACACGAGGTCGAGCGGCTCGTCGCGGTTGGCTTCGCTGCGATAGAGATAACTGCCGAGGCGAAGATTGTCGCGCACCGACAGGCGCGGAAACAGCCGGCGGTTTTCCGGCACGAAGGCGATGCCGCCGGCGGTGATGACGTGCTGCGGCTTGCCGTCGATCCGCGCCCCGTCGAAGGTGACGGTGCCGGAGCGCGGGCGCTCGGCGCCGGCAATGGATTTCAGAAGTGTCGACTTGCCGGCCCCGTTGGCGCCGGCGACGCAGACGATCTCGCCCTTGGCGACCTCGATCGAGACGGCGGAGATCGCGACCAGCCCCTGATAGGCGGTGGTGACTTCATGCACCGACAGCATGACGATCCCCAAGATAGGCAGTGATGACCTTCGGATCGCGGACGACCTCGGACGGCTTGCCCTCGACCAGCACCTTGCCGAGGTCGAGCACGATGGCGCGGTCGACCAGCGGCATCACGATTTCCATGACGTGCTCGACCATCAGCACCGTGACGCCGGTGTCGCGCACCTTGCGCACCAGTTCGACGCCGGTCTTGGCTTCCACCGGCGTCAGGCCGGTCAAGACTTCGTCGAGCAGCAAGAGTTTTGGTTCGGTCGCAAGCGCACGGGCGACCTCAAGCCGACGCTTCTCTGATGGTACCAGGTCGCTTGCCGGCACGTCGGCACGCGCGCCGAGCCCGCAGAATTCCAGCACTTCATGCGCCTTGCGGCGGGCCACGCGCATGACCGTGTTGCGGATCAGCGCGCCGACGATGACGTTGTCGAGGACCGTCATGGTCTCGAAGCTTTTGACGACCTGGAAGGTGCGGCCGATGCCGCGCTGGCAGCGTTCCGCCGCCGCCAATCTCGTGACATCCTCGCCATCGAACCAGATCGAGCCTTGAGTGGGCGGCAGCACGCCGGCGATCAGGTTGAACAGGGTCGACTTGCCGGCGCCGTTGGGGCCGATCAGCCCGACGATCTCGCCGCGGCCGACCGAGATCGAGACGTCGCTGTTGGCGACGAGGCCGCCGAACCGCTGCCAGACGCCACGGGTTTCCAGGAGCGCCGTCATCGCACGGCCGCCTTGCGCCATAAGAACTTGGGCCATGCGAACAGGCTCACCAGTCCTCTCGGCAGCGCCAATGAGATCAGCACGATCAGCGTGCCGTAGACGATCAGGTCCACGCCGCGTCCCGAACCGCCGATGAAGGAACGGGTCAGTTCGGTCAGCGGGATCAGGATCACGGCGCCAAGCACCGGCCCCCACAGCGTGCCGATGCCGCCGAGCACCGCGGGCAGCGCCATCAGGAGCGAGAACTGGAAACCCATCACGCTCTCAGGATCGATATAGGAGACGAACTGCGCGTAGAAGCTGCCACCAACCGCGACCAGGAACGCGGACACCGCCGCTGCACCCATCTTGGAATTGAACACGACGACGCCAAGGCTTTCCGCGGCATCCGGATTGTCCTTCACCGCGCGCCACCAATAGCCCCATTTGGAATCCTCCAGCCACCAAGTGACGAACCAGGCGACGCAGGCGAGCGCCAGCGCGAAATAGAAATAGGGCAGCTTGCTGCGCGTGAACTGGAATTTCAGCCAGCTATCGCCGCGCACGGGGATGTCGATGCCGAGCGCCGCCCCAGCCCAGTCCCAGTTCTGGATCAGCAGCAGCCCGATCTCGGCGATGACGATGGTGGCGATGACGAAATAGTGCCCGCGCAGGCGGAAGCAGGGATAGCCAAGCGCCATCGCGATCAGCGCCGAGATCCCACCGCCGGCGAGCATGCCGAACCACGGCAGCACGCCGAACTTGGTGAACAGCAGCGCGGTCGTGTAGGCGCCGAGCCCGAAATAAAGCGCGTGGCCGAGCGAGATCTGTCCGCAATAGCCGGACAGGATGTTCCAGCTCTGCGACAGCGCCGCATACATCAGCGTCAGCACCATGACGTTCTGGACGTAGACGTCCTTCACGAACAGCGGCACCAGCGCGGCGACGGCCGCAAGGCAAAAGGCGACGATCAACTCGCGGCGGCGCCGCCTGGTAAAATCCTTGTCCATCACATCGACCCGAACAGGCCGCGCGGGCGGACGAAAACGACGAGCAGATAGACCGCGTAGATGCCGACCGATTTCAGCGACGGCGGCAGGATCAGCGCCGTGGTCGCCTCGACCAGGCCGACGATGATGCCGCCGGCGAAAGCACCGAACACGCTGCCGAAGCCGCCGAGCGCCACGGTGACATAGGCGATCAGCGCGAAGGACGCGCCGACATCGGGATAGACATAGAAGAAGATCGCCATAATCGCGCCGGCAAGACCAACCAGCGCCGCGCCCAATCCCCAGCCGAGCGCGAAAACGCGGTTCTTGTCGATGCCGACCAGCGCCACGGCACCGGCGTCCTCACGCGTTGCTTCCAGCGCGCGGCCGAAATCGGTGCGGTTGATGAAGAAGAAGAGCCCCGCGAAGGCCGCAATCGACACCAGCGCGCCGACGAGCTGCGGCTCCGGCAGGAAGATGCCGCCAATCGAGATGGTTTTGCCGCCGAGCCAGGAATTGGTGACGCTGCGATAGTCCGGCGTGAAGAAGAACTGCGCCAGTCCGCGCATCACGATCGCAAGGCCGAAGGTCGAGAAGATCTGCACCATGCCGGCGTTGGCCTTGGCGCGCACGGCAAAGCGCACGATCAATAGATAGACGATCGCCCCGAACACGAACAGCGCCGCCGCCACCAGCGGCGCCGACAACAGCGGATCGATCGCGAAGAACGCGAACAGGAAGAATGTCGCGTACATCGCGATCATCAGAAACTCGCCATGGGCGAAGTTCACGACGTCCATCAGGCCGAAGATCAGCGCCAGCCCGACGGCGATCAGCCCATAAAGCAGCCCCATCAGGAGGCCGCTCGCCAGCGACTGGATAATGGTCTCGGCTGTCACCGCTGTTTCTCCGCACCGACCTCGCCATTCGTCATTGCGAGGAGCGAAGCGACGAAGCAATCCACTGCTCGACCTCGTGCCGGCATGGATTGCTTCGCTTCGCTCGCAATAACGGAACGTGCGGCTGTCGTGGAATCCAACATCACAACGTTATATCCTCTGCCCGCGCCGGTTACTTCATCGGCCAGACGGCTTCGGCGACGGCCGCCTGCGGCGGGAAGATCGTAACGAACTTGCCGCCGATATATTGCAGCAGCACCGGATCGGCGTCGTTGTTCTGGCCCATGTCGTCGAACTTCACGCGCTTCCAGGGCATGATGGTCACCTCGCCCGGCATGTCGGTCGCGACCAGCGCCTCGCGGATCTTCTCGCCATCGGTGGACTTGGCGCGGTTGATGGCATCAGCCATCACGATCAGGCCCATGAACTGGCGCGACGAATAGTCGTTGAAGTCCTTGCCCGACTTCTCCTTGAACATCGCGTTGATCTTGCCGACCATCGGCCGCTTGGCGGCGAGATCGAGCGAGAAGCTGCCGCGCGAGATCACGCCTTCGAGCTTGTCGCCGACCGCGTCATACAGCGCTTTCTCGGAGAAGCCGGCGTCCTGTGCCACGATCGCATTCGGCTTGTAGCCGAGCTCGGCCATGGTCTTCACCAGGAGGATGCCGTCGGTGGTGTAGCTCGAGGGCATCAGCACGTCGGCATTACCAGCCTTGAGCTGCTGCACCTCGGCCGACAGCGACGGCGAGTTGGCGCGGTACTTGATGTCGGCAACGATCTTGTAGCCGCGCTCGCCCGCGAGCTTGGTCTGCGCGTTGCCGGAGTCGGTGCCGAAGATCGTATCCTCATGGAACAGCGACAGGGTGTTGATCTTGGTGCCCTTCTTCTTCATCGCATCGAAGAAGTCGAACATCGCGGTCGAGAACATCTCGTCATGAGGTGCTGCGCGGAAATAGAATTTCAGGCCGCGGCGATGCAGGCTCGGCGAGGAATTGTCGGCCGAGATGAACGGAATCTGGTAGCGCTCGCAGATCTGGCTGACGGTGACGGCAACCGCGCTCTGGTAGGTGCCGACGATGGCGCAGACCTTCTCCTGCGTGATCAGGCGCTCGGCTTCGGCGCGGCCCTTCTGCGGATCGGCCTGGTGATCGGCGAAGACGAGGCGGACCTTGGCGCCGCCGAGGCCGGACAGGCCCTCGCCCTTGGCGAGCGGCAGCTCGAAATCATAGTTCTTGTTGATGATGTCGGCCGCGGTCTCGAATGCCTTTTGCGCGTCGACGCCAATCTGGGCGCTGGCGCCGGACAGCGGATAGATCACGCCGATCACCACCTCACTGGTTTGCGCGCGCGCAGCGATCGGCGCGAGCGCGGCGGCAGCGGTGGCTCCAAGCAACACATTGCGGCGAGTGATCGTCATTTGCGGAAATTCCCCTTAATTGAAGCGTAGCTATCGAATGAAACGGATGAGTGTTGCGGTAAAGCCTCAAGAAATGGCAGGCGCTGCCCTTTACAGCACCGCCAATTGTTTGTTCCTGAGATCGGTGATCAGCATCAGTCCCGGCGCATGCGTGATTGCGAATGGCAGCTTTGCACTCGCGATCACCGCCTGCGGGGTCACGCCGCATGCCCAGAATACCGGGATCTCGTCGGCTTCGACCGGAACCGGATCGCCATAGTCGGGCTTGGCGATGTCGTTGATGCCGATCAGGTGCGGATGGCCGAGATGCACCGGCGCGCCGTGCACTGAGGGAAAGCGCGAGGTGACCTGCACCGCGCGGATCGCATCCGCCGGCTTGAACGGACGCATCGACACCACCATCGGTCCCGCGAACGGGCCCGCTGGGCTGCAGGCGATGTTGGTGCGGTACATCGGCACCCGCACGTTACGCTCGATATGGCGGATCGGCAGGCCCTCATCCATCAGCGCTTCTTCGAATGAGAAGGAGCAGCCAAGCACAAAGGCGACGAGATCGTCGCGCCAATGCTGCATGATGTCGGTCGGCTCCTCCACCACCTCGCCGTCGCGCCAGACGCGATAGCGCGGCACGTCGGTGCGGATGTCGAGGTCGAGGCCGAGCGCAGGAATGCTGACATCGCCGACTTCAGACATGCCGATGATCGGGCACGGCTTCGGGTTGAGCTGGCAGAAGCGATGGAACGCGCCGGCGAGCTTTTCCGGCAGGATGGCCAGGTTGCCCTGGACAAAGCCGTTCGCCACCCCGGCGGTACTCGAAGCCATCCCGTTGCGGCAAGCCAGCCGGGCCTCTCGGCTCGGAAGCATGGTGTCGGTGCCACCGGCTTGCTGCACTGCCACAAAAACAGTCATTAAATCGACCTGCCTAATATCTCAACAAGTGCAGCCAACACCAAGCGTGCTATAAAGTCTAATCTTCCTTTCTAATCGAATTCGATAAATCCAATTTATCGGATAGGAAAAAGCTTCCAATGCTTGATTTCAGGTCGATCGAAACGTTCCTCTGGGTGGTCAAGCTCGGAAGCTTCCGTGGGGCGGCTCAGCGGCTCAACACAACCCAGCCGGCGATCTCCCAACGCATCGCCCAGCTCGAACGCGAACTGGGCGTGAAGCTGCTCAACCGCGACCATCGGGTCGCCTCGCCGACGCCGAGCGGCCGGCAGATGATGGTCTATGCCGAGAAGCTGATCGGGCTGCGCTCGGAGATGATGGCCGAGATCGGCGACCGCTCCGCGATGCGCGGCGTGCTGCGGCTCGGTGTCGCCGAGACCATCGTGCACACCTGGCTGACGCGCCTCGTCAAGAGCGTCAACGAGGTCTATCCGAACCTGTCGCTCGAAATCGAGGTCGACATCACGCCGAATTTGAGCGCGCGGCTGCTCGCGCAAGAGATCGAGCTCGCCTTCGTGGTGGGGCCGCTGTCGGCGTCGGGCGTGCAGAGCCGCGTGCTCTGCGACTATCCGATCGGATTTCTGGCGAGCCCGGCGCTTGGCCTCGGCAACGGCCCGGTGGCGCGGCGCGACCTGGCGCGCTTTCCGATCATCACCTTTCCCCGCAAGACAGTGCCTTACGAAAGCGTACGCGCGGTGTTCGAACGGCCGGACCTGCCGCCGATCCGGCTGCACGCCAGCGCCTCGCTGGCAACGGTGATCCACATGGCGATCGAAGGACTCGGCATTGCCGTGATCCCGTCAGCCATCGTCGAGAACGAACTCGCCGACGGACGGCTGCAACTGCTCGATACCGACATCAAGATGGCGCCGCTCACCTTCAACGCAAGCTGGCTCACCTCTCCCGATATTGCCGCAGTCGAGCGCGTCGCCGATCTCGCGCGCCAGATCGCGCAAGCGAGCCCGTCGGTTGACGAGGCGCTGCGGGCGCGTCATTGAACAAGACAATCACCGTCATTCCGGGGCGATGCGTTAGCATCGAACCCGGAATCTCGAGATTCCGGGTTCGCCCTTCGGGCGCCCCGGAATGACTGCGAAAAGGTAACAAGCGCATGAGCCGAGCCGCATCCAACCTGCAGATCGATTCCGCCCGCCTCTGGGGCACGATTCACGAAACCGCCAAATTCGGCGCGACGCCGAAAGGCGGCGTGCGGCGGCTGACCTTGAGCGCCGAGGATAAGCAGGTGCGCGACTGGTTCCGCAAGGCCTGCGAGGACGCAGGCTTGGAGGTTCACGTCGACGCGCTCGGCTCGATGTTCGGCCTGCGCAAGGGCCGCGACATGTCGAAGCCGCCGATCGGGCTCGGCTCGCATCTCGACACCCAGCCGACCGGCGGCAAATATGACGGCGTACTTGGCACTCTGGCCGCGCTCGAAGTCGTGCGCACGCTCAACGATGCCGGCATCGAGACCGAGATGCCGATCTGCATCTGCAACTGGACCAATGAAGAGGGCTCGCGCTTCGCACCGGCAATGATGGCCTCCGCCGCCTATGTCGGCGATTTCACCACTGACGACATCCTGTCGCGCAGGGATGCCGAGGGCGTCACGGTCGGCGAGGCGCTTGACAGCATCGGTTATCGCGGCACGACGCCGGTCGGCACGCAAAAATTCTCGGGCTTCGTCGAGTTGCATATCGAGCAGGGCCCGATCCTAGAAGCCGAGAACAAGACCATCGGCGTGGTCGATTCCGGCCAGGGCGTCTTGTGGTACGACGGCAAGATCACCGGCTTCGAGAGCCATGCCGGCTCGACGCCGATGCCGCTGCGACGCGACGCGCTGGCGACGTTGTCGGAGATCGTGCTGGCGATGGAGAGCATCGCGAAGAAACTCGGTCCGAACGCGGTCGGCACCATCGGTGAAGCCGTAATCGCAAACCCCTCGCGCAACGTCATTCCCGGGGAGATCGCCTTCACGGTCGATTGCCGCAGCGCCGATGCCGCGATCATGGACGCGCTGGACAAGGATTTGCGCGCCGCGATTGCCGAGATCGCCGCGCGACGCAAGGTCGAGGTCGCGTTGGATCTGGTCTGGCGCAAGCCGCCGACGCATTTCGATCCCAAGCTGGTCGACGCCGTCGAGAACGCCGCGACGCAACTCGGCTATTCGCACCGGCGCATCACCTCGGGCGCCGGCCACGACGCCTGCAACCTCAACACGGTGATGCCGGCAGCAATGGTGTTCGTGCCCTGCAAGGACGGCATCAGCCACAACGAGCTCGAGGACGCAACGCAAACCGATTGCGCCGCCGGCGCCAACGTGCTGATGCATACGGTGCTGGCGCTCGCCGGCGTCGCGTCCTGATCGGTCCACCAAGCAAGACGGAGAAGTGCTGTGCGCGGGGTTTTTGTCGACGCCAATGAATCGCTTGCGGTGATCTTCGAGCGGCTGGAAAAACCCGGCGACCCCGAGGTGCGCGTGCACCGCGATCCGGACGTCACTTCCGACCAACTGCCAAAAGTGCTCGACGGCGCCGAGATCGCCGTCATCGACCACACCGCGCTGCCGACCGACATCGCGAAGCAATGCATCGGGCTCAAGCACGTTGTGTTCCTCGGCACCGGCGCGCGCAGCTACATGAATCCGGAGGAGCTCGCCGAGCTCGGCATCTCCGTGCATCTGATCAAGGGCTATGGCGACACCGCCGTGGCCGAATCTGCTGTTGCGCTGATGTGGGCCTCCGCGCGCGTGCTGGCGCAGATGGACCGCGAGATGCGCGCCGGCAATTGGCTGCGTGAGGACGGCATGCAGCTCACCGGCAAGACGCTCGGCCTGATCGGCTTCGGCGGGATCGCGGCTGAAGTCGCGCGCATCGCGCAGGGATCGGGAATGCGCGTGATCGCCTGGAACCGCTCGCCGAAGAGCTATCCGGGCGTCGACTTCGTCGATCTCGACACGCTGCTCGCGCAGAGCCATGTCGTGTCGCTGCATCTTCTGCTCAACGACGACACGAGGGGCTTCATCACCCGCGAGCGCATCGCCGCGATGAAGCCGGGCGTCATCTTCGTCAACACCGCCCGCGCCGCCATCGTCGACGAAGCCGCGATGATCGATGCGCTGAAGTCAGGCCACATCCACCACGCCGGCCTCGATGTCTTCACCGTCGAGCCGCTGCCCGCCGATCATGCGCTGACGAAACTGCCGAACGTGACGCTCTCGGCGCATTCCGCCTTCCGCACGCCGGAGGCCAGCGAGAACCTCCTGCAAGCAGCGTGGGAGCATTGCCGGCGCATCGTGAAGTCGTAGTCGCGTAGTCGTAGGGTGGGCCGCAGGCGAGATCGGGGCCTCATGGTTCGAGACGGCGCGAAGACGCGCCTCCTCACCATGAGGAGCCAGCTCAATCCACCATCTCAGCGACCGCCTTGCCGCAAGTCTCCGTGTCGGCATTGCCGCCGAGGTCGCGGGTACGGAGCGTGCGTTCGGCGAGCGTCCGCTCGATCGCGCCGACCACCGCATCCGCGGCCTGCTTCTCGCCGAGATGCTCCAGCATCATCGCGCCTGACCAGATCATGCCGATCGGATTAGCGATCCCGTGCCCGGCGATATCGGGCGCCGAGCCGTGCACCGGCTCGAACACCGACGGGAAATCGCCTTCCGGATTGATATTGCCCGACGGCGCAATGCCGATGGTGCCGGTGCAGGCAGGTCCGAGATCGGAGAGGATATCTCCGAACAGGTTGGAGCCGACCACGACGTCGAACCAGTCCGGATGCAGCACGAAGTTCGCGGTCAGGATGTCGATGTGGTACTTGTCCCACTTCACCGACGGATACGTCTTGGCCATCGCCTCCACGCGCTCGTCCCAATAGGGCATGGTGATGGAGATGCCGTTCGACTTCGTCGCCGAAGTCAGATGCTTCTTCGGCCGCGACTGCGCCAGATCGAAGGCGAATTTCAGGATGCGGTCGACGCCGATGCGCGTCATCACCGTCTGCTGCGTCACGAACTCGCGCTCGGTGTCCGGGAACATCCGGCCGCCGACCGATGAGTATTCGCCTTCGGTGTTCTCGCGCACCACCCAGAAGTCGATATCGCCGGGCTTGCGGTTCGCGAGCGGCGACGGCACGCCCGGCATCAGCCGCACCGGGCGCAGGTTGACGTATTGGTCGAACTCACGCCGGAACTTGATCAGCGAGCCCCACAGCGAGACATGATCCGGAATCTTGGCCGGCCAGCCGACCGCACCGAAATAGATCGCGTCGTGCTTGCCGATCTTCTCCTTCCAATCGTCAGGCATCATCTGGCCGTGCTTCGCGTAATAGTCGTAAGAGGCGAAATCGAAATGGTCGAACTGGACGGCAACGCCATGTTTCTTCGCGGCGGCCTCGAGCACGCGCAAGCCTTCGGGCATGACTTCCTTGCCGATGCCGTCGCCGGGAATGACCGCGATCCGATACTGTTTCTTTGCGTTGGCCATGAAGAACACCCTTGTGATTTGCCCGGCTTGAGGCGCCGTCTATTCTCGAGCCCTGCAATGGACCAAACTTCGCCTTGGCGCAACGCTGCAGTGCAATGTTGACCGCCGTCCCACCTGCCGCCTACCAATTTCGCCGACTTTTTCCAATCCTCTCCAGCACAGCGAGTATTGCCATGGACCTGCATCTGCGCGGCAAGCGCGTCTTGATCACCGGCGCCTCCAAGGGCATCGGCGCGGCCGCCGCCGAGACCTTTGCCGAGGAAGGCTGCCATCTGCTGCTGGCCGCCCGCAGCGGCGACCAGTTGAAGGCGCTGGCCGACCGCCTGCGCTCGGTCCACCAGATCGATGCCGCCACATCCGTCGTCGACCTGCGCAAGCCGGAGGATCTGACGCGATTGGCAAGAGAGGCTGCCGATATCGACATCCTCGTCAACAACGCCGGCGATATCCCCGGCGGCTCGATCGACAAGATCGATGAGGCGACCTGGCGGCACGCCTGGGAACTCAAGGTGTTCGGCTATATCAACCTCACCCGCGCGATCTACGCGCAGATGAAGGCCCGCGGCGGTGGCGTGATCATCAATGACATCGGCGCCGCCGGCGAGAAGTTCGATGCCAACTACATCGCCGGCAGCGCCGGCAACGCCGCGCTGATGGCGCTGACCCGCGCGCTCGGCGGCAAGAGTCTCGCCGACAATATCCGCGTCGTCGGCATCAATCCCGGTCCCGTCGGCACCGACCGGCATGTCACGCTGCTCAAGACCCGCGCCAAACATCAGTTCGGCGACGAGAACCGCTACAAGGAATTCCAGAAGAGCCTGCCGCTCGGCCGCCCCGCCCACGCGCGCGAGATCGCCGACCTCATGGCGTTCCTCGCGTCCGACCGCGCGGGTTATACGTCGGGCGTGATCTACACGGTGGACGGCGGCATCAGTGCGGGGTGGTGATGGATTCGATCGTAGCCTGGGTGAAGCGAAGCGCAACCCGGGACACCTGCGTCTGCGATTACGAGCACCCCGGGTTACGCTTCGCTCCACCCGGGCTACGGCCAATTCGCGATGACGCCTATGGAGCCTCGCACAACCGCCGGATCAGTGCTGTGATCCGCCCGTTCGGCGACATCATCTCGTCCATGATTGAAAAATGATCGGCGCCGGGAATCTCCTCATACGTCACCGGCAAACCATAATCGGCGCGATGCCCGGCGAAATCGGCGGTCTGCTTGCGCAAGAGCGGCAGTTCGCCGCTGCCGACCACCAGCGACAACGGCTTGAGCGGCCCGCCGGCCTGTCGCATTGGTGAATTGCGGTGGGAGGCCGCCTCGTCGAGCCCGAGCTTGACGTTGAGATAGCTCATCCGGATCGGCTCGAGGTCGTAGATGCCACTGATCGCGACCCCGCCCCGGACATGCTGATGCGACAGCGCCATTGCGGTCAGATGACCGCCGGCCGACCAGCCGGAGACGACGATGCCATTTTCGGCCGCTCCCAGCGCCGGCAACTGCTTGGCGAGGAAGTCGGTGCCGGCGTGGATCTCGGCGACGATCTCGTCGAGCGTCGCCTCCGGCGCGAGCGTATAGCCGATCAGCGCGACATTGATGCCATGCGCCATCGGTCCTTCGGCCATCACCGTGAAGAACTCCTTCGACCGCATCTGCCAGTAGCCGCCATGGATGAACAGCAGCGTCGGCGCGCGCTCGCCCGCTTTCAGGAAATCGATGCGGTTGCGCTCGCGCGGGCCGTAGCGGAGATCGATGTGATTGGGATAGCGCTTGCGCAACTCCGCAGAACGCTCCCCCCACCCTCCGACAATATCACCGCTGCCTACAACTGCGGCACCGTTGTTCAAACCGCGGTCACGCTCCTCCTGGCTCATGGCGCGCCAATCGAGCGCAGAGAAGGGTGTCGTCATCAGCAGGTCTCCGGTTCCGGCCATTCCCCAGCACGTTTCCACTTTGCCGGAAAATGGTCTAGAGCACTAGCTCCCTCCGCTGTTACGAACTGCAATCAATGGAGATGCAAGTGACGGATCAAGGCCTGGTGCGGGAGAGCGCCTGCACAGTCGTCGACAAGTTGCGGGCGGGCGAGGTCACACCGCTCGACCTGCTCGACGTCCTGGAAAAACGGATCGCCGAGGTCGACGACAAGGTCAACGCGCTTCCGATCCTGTGCTTCGACCGCGCGCGGAGGCACGCCGAAGCGCTGATGCAGAAGCCGGCTGCCGAGCGCGGTCTGCTCGCGGGCCTGCCGGTGCCGATCAAGGATCTCACCAACGTCGCTGATGTCCTCACCACGCAGGGATCGCCGATCTTCAAGGATACCGTCGCCACCAGGTCCGACATCGTCGTGACACATCTGGAAACGAATGGCGGTGTGGTCTACGCCAAATCGAACACGCCAGAATTCGGCGCCGGCGCCAACACCTTCAATGAAGTGTTCGGCGCGACATTGAACCCTTGGGATACGTCGCGCTCGGCATCCGGCTCTTCCGGCGGAGCGGCGGTCGCGCTTGCGACCGGAATGGCGTGGCTTGCCCACGGCACCGACATGGGTGGATCGCTGCGCAATCCAGCCAGCTTCTGCGGCATCGTCGGAATGCGGCCCAGCATCGGCCGCGTCGCCCACACGCCGAGCGCCATGATCGATCGCAACCTGACCGTTCACGGCCCGATGGCGCGCAACGTCGAGGATCTCGCGCTGTTGCTCGATGCCATGAGCGGCGAGTACGCCGCCGACCCGCTGTCGTTGCCGGCGCCGACGACGTCGTTCCTCTCAGCGACGCGCTCCGGCAAGAAACCGAAACGCATCGCCTATTCGCCCGACCTCGGCATCACCCCCGTCGATCCCGAAGTCAGGGCGGTCACGCGGAAGGCGGCGGAACGCTTTGCCGAAGCAGGCGCCATCGTCGAGGAAGCACATCCCGACCTTAGCGAAGCCCATGAATGTTTCCACGTGCTGCGCGCTTTCGACTTCGCCGTCACCAAGGCGGCGCTGCTTCGCACCAAGCGCGACCTGCTCAAGCCGGAGGTGATCTGGAACATCGAGGAAGGCCTGAAGTTGACGGTCGAGCAGATCGAGCGCGCCGAGGCCCAGCGCGTCGCCATGACGGCACGCACCCTCGAATTCTTCGGGACCTACGACCTGTTGCTGACGCCCGCGACCATCGTCGCGCCGTTCCCGATCGAGAACCGCTATGTCGCCGAATGCGACGGCAAGATGTTCGACAATTACGTGGAGTGGCTCGGCATCGTCTATGCGATCACACTTGCGTGTTGTCCGGCGCTGTCCCTGCCCTGCGGCTTCACCACCTCCGGCCTGCCGGTCGGACTGCAGATGGTGGCGCCGCCGCGCGGCGAGGCCAACCTGCTCGCCGGCGCCAAGGCGCTGGAGGATATTTTGGGCGTGCGCGGCACTACGCCGATCGATCCAAGGGCGGCGAGGTAGGCTTTCGTTCCACGCTACTGTGCTCTCCCCTCATCCTGAGGAGCCGCGAAGCGGCGTCTCGAAGGATGAGGCCACCGGCCGGGCCCCATGGTTCGAGACGGCGCTTGCGCGCCTCCTCACCATGAGGGGAGGCGCCCATCGGCAATTGCGCTGACGACATTCGACATGCTACGCGGGCCGCGGCCGCTCCTGATGCCGTGAGAAGTGTCGGGCCGGTTGATCAAATTGCCGTGCGTGGAGTTCCAATATGACAGATCAGGCCGCTGGGATCGCCGACGAGCCCCTCGACATTCGTGACGTCGAACGTCGCATCAAGGCGATCTTCATCGGCTCGGTCGGCAATCTCGTCGAGTGGTACGACTTCTACGCCTACACCGCTTTCGCGCTGTATTTCGCGCCGGCGTTCTTTCCCGGCAACGATCCGGTGGTGCAGCAGTTCAACGCAGCCGTGATATTCGCCGCGACTTTCCTGATGCGGCCGCTCGGCGGCTGGCTGTTCGGCTTCATCGCCGACCGCTATGGGCGGCGGCTGTCGCTCACGGTTTCCGTGGTCTGCATGTGTTTCGGCTCGCTGATCATCGCGGTGACGCCGACTTACGCCACGATCGGCTTTGCTGCGCCCGCGATCCTCGCGCTGGCGCGCGTGATCGAGGGCCTCAGCCTTGGCGGCGAATATGGCGCGAGCGCCACCTATCTCAGCGAGGTCGCCGACGCCAAGAATCGCGGCTTCTATTCGAGCTTCCAATACGTCACCTTGATCGGCGGCCAGCTCACCGCGATCATCGTGCTGCTCTTGCTGCAGAAGGTGTTCTTGACGCCGGAACAGCTAAAGGACTGGGGCTGGCGAATTCCCTTCGCGATCGGCGCGGCGCTTGCCGTGATCGCAGCGGTGATGCGGCGCAGCCTGCAGGAGACCGACGCCTTCGAGGAAGCAAAGAAGGTGAGCAAGCCGACCGGCTCGATCACAAAACTCCTGAACTACCCGCGCGAACTGCTGCTGGTGGTCGGGCTGACCGCGGGAGGCACCGCGGCGTTCTACACCTTCACCACCTATATGCAGACCTTCGTCAAATTGTCGGTGGGCCTCACCGAGGACCAGACCACGTTCGTGATCTTCGGTTCGCTGATTTTCGCGACCATTCTGCAACCGCTCTACGGCGCGCTGTCCGACCGCATCGGCCGCAAGCCGCTCCTGATCTTCTTCGGCGTGGTCGGCACGCTCGCGACCGTGCCGATCCTGACCGCGCTGAAGGACGCCAAGACGCCGTTTATCGCGTTCCTGTTGATCTGCGCCGCCTGGATCTTCACCGCCGGCTACACGTCGATCAACGCCGTGGTGAAGGCCGAACTGTTTCCGACCAATGTCCGCGCGCTCGGCGTGGGCCTGCCCTATGCGATCACGGTGTCGCTGTTCGGCGGTACGGCACCGGCGATCGCGCTCTATTTCAAGAGCCTCGGGCACGAACAATGGTTCTACTATTACCTCAGCGGCATGATCTTCCTCTCGCTTCTGATCTATGCAACCATGCGCGACACCAAGCATGAATCGGCGATGCATCGCCACGAGTGACGCCAAAGATTGACCAATGGCTGACGACCAGGAGCCGCCGCCGGAAAGCAAGCTGACGCGCAGCAAGGAGCGCTGGGCACGCGAGGGCCGCTTCCTCACCGGCAGGATCTCGCGTCCCGAGGAGCAGCGCCTGCCGCCCGGCCAGCATCTCACCCGCGACTGGCCGACGCTCGATCTCGGACTGACGCCGGAGATTGCGCGCGAGCGCTGGCGGCTCGACGTCTATGGCGCCGTGGAACATCCGGTGTTCTGGGATTGGACGCAGTTCACCGCGCAGCCGCAGTCGCAATTCGTCTCCGACATCCATTGCGTCACCACCTGGTCACGCTTCGACAATCAGTGGCAGGGCCTTGCGACCCGCGATCTCTTGGCCGCCTGCGAGCCGCATGAGGATGCGCTTTTCGTGGTGCTGCATTGCTATGACGGCTACACCACCAATCTCGCACTGGAGGATTTTGCCGCCGAGGACGCGCTGCTCGCCCATAGCTGGTCAGGCAAACCGCTGACCGAGGAGCATGGCGGCCCGGTGCGGCTCGTGGTGCCGCATCTCTATTTCTGGAAAAGCGCCAAATGGCTGCAGGGGATCGAATTCCTCACGCGGGATGCGCCGGGCTATTGGGAGGTCCGCGGCTATCACAACCGCGGCGATCCCTGGAAGGAAGAACGTTACTCGGGTGATTAGCCATTGATGGCGCCATTCCTCGCCTCTCCCGCAGGGAGAGGTGAAGGAAAAAAGCGATGGAGGGTAGCCGTGCCGACTGAACGCTTCCAATTCGCAAGCTCGGAAGGACACCAGCTCGCCGCCGCGCTGGATACGCCTGACGGCGAGATCAACGCTTACGCGCTGTTTGCGCATTGCTTCACGTGCGGCAAGGACGTGCTGGCGGCCAAGCGCATTGCGGTCGCGCTTGCCGCCAAAGGCATCGCGGTGCTGCGCTTCGATTTTACGGGGCTCGGCTCCAGCGAAGGCGATTTCGCCAATTCGACCTTCTCCTCCAACGTCGTCGATCTCGTTCGCGCCGCCCATCATTTGCGCGAAACCCGGAAAGCGCCAGATCTCTTGATCGGCCACAGCCTCGGCGGCGCTGCGATCCTCGCCGCTGCCGCGCAGATCCCCGAGGCGAAGGCCATCGTCACCATCGCCGCGCCCTCCGATCCCGCCCACGTCACCCATTTGCTCAAGGACCGCGTCGAGGACATCCGCGAGCAAGGCGAAGTCGAGGTCTCGCTCGCCGGCCGGCCGTTCCGCATCAAGCGCGAATTTCTCGACGACATCGCCGAGCAGAATCTGCTGGCGCAGGTCGCGAAGCTGCACAAGGCGCTCTTGGTTATGCACGCACCGACCGACGATACCGTCGGCATCGAGAACGCCACCAAGCTGTTCATCGCGGCCAAGCATCCCAAGAGCTTCGTCTCGCTCGCCGACGCCGATCATCTCCTCACCGACAAGCGCGACACCACCTATGCCGCCGATGTCATCGCGGCCTGGTCCGAGCGCTATATCGGGCAAGCGGTGCGCGAGACCGCCGTTGATCTCACTGAGGCGCCGCGCCGTGTCGTGGTGCGCGAGACGCGCAACAGCAAATTCCAGCAGACCGTCACCGTCGGCCCGCACCGATTGCTGGCGGACGAACCGGCCGCCGTCGGCGGCGAGGACTCAGGCCCCGGCCCTTACGATCTCGTGCTCGCGGGACTTGGCGCCTGCACCTCGATGACGATGCGCCTGTACGCCGACCGCAAGGCGCTGCCGCTCGATCGTGTCACGGTGACGCTGACGCACAGCAAGATCTACGCCAAGGATTGCGAGGAGTGCGAGACGCGCGAAGGCATGCTCGACCAGATCGATCGTGTCATCAAGATCGAGGGCCGGTCGCTCGACGACGACCAGCGCAAGCGGCTGATGGAGATCGCCGACAAGTGCCCGGTGCACCGCACGCTGACGTCGGAGGTGCGGATCGTGACGAAGGCGGCGGATTGAGAATCTACATTGGCGTCATTGCGAGCGAAGCGAAGCAATCCATGCCTCCACTTGCTGAGGCATGGATTGCTTCGTCGCTTGCGCTCCTCGCAATGACGGCATCAATCATCAGGGCCGCAGTATGACCCTGTCGCGCGACGAGCCGGCCACGGCAAGGAACGCGGCTTTCGCCTGCTCCAGCGGATAGATCGCGCTCGCCTTGATCGGAAATGGCTTCAGGTGGCCGCTCGCAAATCCCGGGCCGAGTTCACGCAGCACCGCGCCGGTTGCGATCGACGACAGGCCCAGCGTGTCGATACCCACATAGGTATGCTGGCCGCGATAGAATTCGAGGATATTGAACTGCACGATGCGGTCGACAGCCGCGATCAGGATCTGCCGTCCGCGCAGCGCCAGCGATTTGTGCGCGGCCTGGAAATAGGGATCGCCAACCGTGTTGAAGACGATGTCGGCGCCCTTGCCACCGGTGAGCTCGCGCACGCGCGCCGCTACATCGGTGCTTGAGGCATCGATCATCTCGACCTTCGCGTTGCTGTGTCCTTCATAGGGCTCGCTCTTGCGCGCCACGCCGATGACACGCGCGCCTTGCCAGGTCGCGATCTGCACCGCGGCTTGCCCGACCTTGCCGTTGACGCCCAAGACCAGCACGGCCTCACCGGGCTTCGGCAGGCCGGCGCGGCGAAAGCCCTCGATCGCCGTGACGAACGGCACGCCGATGCCCGCGGCCTCCTCCCACGAAATGCCCTTCGGCTTCTCCACCACCGCCTCGGACTCGACCGCGAGATGCGTGGCATGCGTGCCGTCGCGGCGAATGCCGAGATCGCCGGACGAGCCGAACACCTCACGCCCGACCCACCCCTCGGGCCCGTCGATCACAAGGCCGGCATAGTCACGCCCCGGCGTGCGCGGAAACACCGCGTAAGGCATCAGTCCGGTCGCGGCCTTCACGTCGGATGGATTGACGGCGGCAGCCTTGATCTCGATCAGCAGTTCGTTCGCCGCGCGTGACAGCGCATGCGTTTCCACGGTCGGCGCAAGCGCGGCGGGGTTATCGGCTTTGGCTAGCAGGCGAACGCAGCGGGCTTGGACTGTTTGGTTGTTTGGTATCGGCATCGAGATGTCGGTCCGTTACGGAGGTTTGGCGGTAGCAGCACCGTCATTGCGAGCGCAGCGAAGCAATCCATATCTCCACAAGCGGCGCGATGGATTGCTTCGCTCCGCTCGCAATGACGGGGGAAGAGCGGCCGCTACGCTGAGAGTTACCCCCTCGGCCGCTTGTCGTAAACCCGTTTGGCCTTGCCGAGCGAGCGCTCGAGGGTTTCGGGGGCGACGGCTTGAACGCGTGCGGTGATGCCGATTGTGTTCTTGATGAAGATCGAGACTTTCTCGGCATGCGCGGCAAGGCCGCTGCCGTCCCAGCTTTCGGGGCGGGCTTCGGCGAGCACTGTCATCTCGTCCATGCGGCCTTCGCGCGAGAGTTCGATGATGAAATGGCCGCCGCACCAGTCAGTCGCGAGCAGCGCCTCCTCGATCTGAGTGGGGAATACGTTGACGCCGCGCAGGATGATCATGTCGTCTGAGCGTCCCGTGACCTTCTCCATCCGCCGCATGCCCGGCCGCGCGGTGCCCGGCAGCAGGCGCGTCAGGTCGCGGGTGCGGTAGCGGATCACGGGAAAGGCTTCCTTGGTGAGCGAAGTGAAGACCAGTTCGCCCTTCTCGCCGTCGGGCAGCACTTGTCCGGTCTCGGGATCGATCACTTCAGGATAGAAATGATCCTCCCAGATGTGCAAGCCATCCTTGCTCTCCACACATTCCTGCGCGACGCCGGGGCCGATCACCTCGGACAGGCCGTAGATGTCGGTCGCGTCCATATCGAAAGCGTGCTCGATCTCGGCGCGCATCGCGTTGGTCCAGGGTTCGGCGCCGAAGATGCCGAACTTCAGCGACGATTGTCGCGGCTCGAGCCGCTGCCGCCTGAACTCGTCCAGGATCGCCAGCATATAGCTCGGCGTCACCGTGATGATGTCGGGCCGGAAGTCGTTAATGAGTTGCACCTGCCGCTCGGTCATGCCGCCGGAGACCGGCACCACGGTGCAGCCGAGCTGCTCGGCTCCGTAATGCACGCCGAGCCCGCCGGTGAACAGGCCATAGCCGTAGGCATTGTGGATGATCATGCCGCGGCGACCGCCGGCAGCACGGATCGAGCGCGCCATCACCTCCGACCAGATGTCGATATCGGCCTGCGTGTAGCCGACTACGATCGGCTTGCCGGTCGTGCCGGAGGACGCATGGACGCGCACCAGTTTTTCGCGGGGCACCGCGAACATGTTGAACGGGTAATTGTCGCGCAGGTCGGTCTTGGCCGTGATTGGGAATTTCGCGAGGTCGGAAAGCTCGCGGAAATCGGACGGATGCACGCCGGCCGCATCGAAGGCGCGCTTGTAATGCGCGACGTTGTCATAGGCATGCTGCAGCGACCAGGCCAGCCGCTTGGTCTGCAGCGCTATAATTGCATCGCGCGAGGCGCTTTCGGCCTCGTCCATCTCAGCGCTGTAACCACTTCCCGTCGACTTGAGCTTTGGCATGGCCATGGCGCGTTTCCTTCGATCGTCTATTTTTGCTTGGTCTCGTTGTCCGCTGTCGGCAGCCAGGTGCCGCCGATCACGCGGGAATGGCCGCGGAATTCGGCGATCACATCATCGCCTGCGGTGACGCGGACGTCATAGATTCCGGATCGTCCGCTGCGCGAGATCTCGCGCGCCGTGGCGATCAGGCGGTCGCCGAGCCTGCCGGGCCTGATGAAAGTGATGCTGCCTTGCGCGGCGACGACGCGTTCATTGTGGCTGTTGCAGGCGAAGGCAAAGGCGGAATCGGCGAGCGTGAAAATGAAGCCGCCATGGGCGATGCGCTGGCCGTTGACCATGTGCACCCCAATCGTCATCGCAAGCGTCGCCTGCCCCGGCTTGATCTCAACGATCTCCATGCCGAGGCCCTTGCTGGCGTCGTCCTCCTTCCACATCGCCTTGGCGCAGGCGCGCGCAAGATCTTCAGGTGAAAGCGTGGCCTTGACGTTCACGTTCAACTCCCTGTCTCCGGGCCCGTTGAATGGACCTCTTGGCATTATTTGTGAGACGCACTGCCCTGCGTGTCAACGCGACTTAAAGCTCTATACGTGGTCGTAATCTACGACGACCTTGTCCGAGCACGGCCGCGCCTGGCAGGTCAGGATGAACCCGGCCTGCAATTCCCAGGGCTCCAGCGAATAATTCAGCTCCATCTCCGCCTTGCCCTCGACGAGCTTGGCGCGGCAGGTCGAGCACATGCCGCCCTTGCAGGCGAAGGGCAGGTCGATGCCCGCGCGCAGCGCCGCGTCGAGGATGGCCTCACCATCCGCTACCGGCACCTCGCGGCGCTTGCCGTCGATGATCAGTGAGGCCATCGCCTTCGGCGGCGCGCCCGGCTCCACGATCTTTTTCGGCCGCGGCTTGCCGCCGAACTCGGAGACGAAACGCTCGACGTGGATCTTGTCATCGCCGAGGCCAAGTTCACGGCAGGTTACCTCGATCTCTTCGCTCATCCCGATCGGGCCGCAGATGAAGACGTGATCGACACTTGCGGCCGGCACCAGCGAGCGCAACAGCACCCTCACCTTCTCGCCATCGAGCCGGCCATGCAGGATCGGGATATCCTGCTCCTCGCCTGAGATCACGTGGAACAGCGAAAACCGCTGCATGAAGCGATCCTTCAATTCCTCCAGCTCTTCGAGGAACAGCATGCCTGAGGTCGAGCGATTGCCGTAGAACAGGAAGAAGCGGCTTTGCGGCTCGCGCGCCAGCACGCCCTTGATGATCGACAGGATCGGCGTGATGCCGCTTCCCGCGGCAAAGCCGACATAGATCCGCGCCTCCTCCGGTGCCGGCGCAACGCCGAAGCGGCCGGTCGGCGTCATCACGTCGAGCTCGTCGCCGGTTTTAAGGTCTTCGGCGGCCCAGTTCGAAAACGCGCCGCCATCGACCTTTTTCACGGCGATGCGCAGCTCGCCATCATCGGGGCCGGAACAGATCGAATAGGATCGGCGCACTTCCTCGCCGTCCAGCATCGTGCGCAGGGTCAGGTATTGGCCGGGCGCAAAGCTGTAATCGCTTGCGAGCTCCTTCGGGATCGCAAACGTCATCGATATCGCGTCCGCCGTCTCGCGGCGCAAGTCGTGGACGGCAAGGCGATGGAAGCGGGGTGCGAGCGACATGGTCAATGACACTTGAAGTAATCGAACGGTTCGCGGCAGCTCCTGCAGCGCCACAGCGCCTTGCAGGAGGTCGAGCCGAATTCGGACAGGAGTTCGGTGTCTTCGGAGCCGCATTGCGGGCACGCTACGTGCTGCTGGCCGAATAGCGCGCGGCGCGAGCTGCCGGGCAGCGGCGGCGCAATGCCGTACTCCTTCAGCTTGCGGCGGCCGTCCTTGCTCATCCAGTCGGTGGTCCAGGCCGGTGACAGCACGGTGCGGATTTTCGGGCTGCGAATGCCCTCGCGCTCCAGCGCCAGCTCGATCTCCAGCGCGATCATGTTCATGGCGGGGCAACCGGAATAGGTCGGCGTGATCGCGACCTCGACCTGCCCGTCAAGAACGGCGACATCGCGCAGCACACCGAGATCGGCGATGGTCAGGACGGGAATTTCGGGATCGACCACCTGCGCAGCCGCGTCCCAGGCGCGCCGGCGCAGATCGGCGTCGCTGATGACCGCGGTCACCATGTCGCCCCCGGAAACGTTCGCTGCAGCGACTGCAATTCGCTAAGGAGATGGCCGAGATGCTCGCTGTGCCGGCCGCTGCGGCCGCCCTGCTGCATCCAGTTGCTCTGGGGTAAGCGAAGCGTCGCCTCGTTCACCACAGTGGTGATCGTCTTCAGCCATTGCGGATGCAGCGGCGCCGGATCGACCGCGATACCGGCGTCGATCAGGCCGTGCTCGGAGCCATCGACGGAAAACATCTCGCCGGTGAAGGACCAGAGATCATCAATCGCGGTCTGCGCGCGGTGATGGCTTTCCTCGGTGCCGTCGCCGAGCCGGATGATCCATTCCGACGAATGCCTGACATGATAGGCGCTCTCCTTCTCGGATTTCGCCGCGATCGCCGCGAGTGTCGCATCCTTCGACTGCATCATCGCACGCCAGTAGAGATCGGCGAAGGCAGCATGGAAGAACTGCCGCACCATGGTGCGTGCGAAATCGCCGTTCGGCTGCTCGACCAGGAGGAGATTGCGGTACTGCCTGACGTCGCGCAGATAGGCGAGCTTGTCCTCGTCGTTGTCCTTGCCCTCGACCCTGGCGGCGTAGGTATAGAGCTCGCGCGCCTGTCCGAGCAGATCGAGCCCCATATTGGCAAGCGCCATGTCCTCTTCCAGCGTTGGCGCGTGTCCGCACCATTCCGACAGGCGGTGGCCGAGGATCAGCGCATCGTCGGCGCGCCGCAACGTGTAAAGCACGAGCGGCGTTTCGGAGATTTCAACATTTGCAACGGCCATGGCGATCCACCTGCTTGTTCACTCGTCATTGCGAGGAGCGAAGCGACGAAGCAATCCACGTCTCGGCAAGTGGCAACATGGATTGCTTCGCTTCGCTCGCAATGACGGCTACATATGCCCGACTTCCTCGGGCACGTCGTAAAACGTCGGGTGCCTGTAAATCTTCGACTCCGCCGGCTCGAACATCATGCCCTTCTCGGCCGGGTCGGAGGCAGTGATCGCGCTCGACGGCACCACCCAGATCGAGAGGCCCTCGCCGCGGCGGGTGTAGATGTCGCGCGCGGCCTGCAGCGCCAGCGTGGCGTCGGCGGCATGCAGCGAGCCGACATGCTTGTGCGCAAGGCCGTTGCGGCTGCGGATGAAGACTTCCCATAGCGGACTATTCGGCGTGGCCATCTCGGCCTCCCTATTCGGCTGCCTGTGCGAACTGCCGGCGCTTGCGCTTTTCGGCGTAAGCAGCCGCCGCCTCGCGCACCCAGGCACCCGCGTCATGCGCCTTGCGACGCGCCGCGAGACGATCGCGGTTGCAGGGGCCATTACCCGCCAGCACCTGCTTGAATTCCTCCCAGTCGATCGGGCCCGGCACCCAGTGGCCGGCTTCGTCCTGCTTCATCTTGGGGTCGGGAATGGTGAGGCCCAGGAATTGCGCCTGCGGCACGGTCGCGTCGACGAATTTCTGCCGCAGCTCGTCGTTGGAGAAGCGCTTGATCTTCCATTTCGTCGAGGTGTCGCTGTGCTGGCTCACCTTGTCGGGCGGGCCGAACATCATCAGCACCGGCCACCACCAGCGGTTCAGCGCATCCTGCGCCATTGCCTTCTGCTCGTCGGTGCCCCGGCACAGCGTCAGCATGATCTCGAAGCCCTGGCGCTGATGGAACGACTCCTCCTTGCAGACGCGGATCATCGCCCGTGCGTAAGGGCCGTAGGAGCAGCGGCACAGCGGGATCTGGTTCATGATCGCCGCGCCGTCGACCAGCCAGCCGATGGTGCCGATGTCGGCCCAGGTCAGCGTCGGATAGTTGAAGATCGAGGAATACTTGGCCTTGCCCGTCAGCATCGCGTCGACGAGCTCTTCGCGCGAGGTGCCGAGCGTCTCGGCGGCGGCGTAGAGGTAGAGCCCGTGGCCGCATTCGTCCTGTACTTTTGCCAATAGCGCAGCCTTGCGGCGCAGTGTCGGCGCGCGCGTGATCCAGTTGCCCTCAGGCAGCATGCCGACGATTTCGGAATGGGCGTGCTGGGAAATCTGCCGCGTCAGCGTCTTGCGATAGGCCGCGGGCATCCAGTCGTTCGGCTCGATGCGATCGTCGGCATCGATGCGCGCCTGAAACGCGGCGGCGCGCGCCGCGTCCTCGATATTGCGGTCATCTGCGTCAGACGTATTCAGCGCCTGCGTGTACATGGCCGACCTCCCGAATTTTATTGTCCTTGATCTATATCAAAATTCCAATTCTTGCAAGTATTTTTGTAACATATTCACGCATCGTCAAACCGCCGCGAAAGTTCCACGCTGGGCTTCGGCAACGGCCCATTCTCAGTGGTCGCATGCCGGTCAAGCCATTGTTCGGACAAGGCAAGCACGCCGCGATAGATTTCGCCGCAGAGCTTTCGCGCTGCACTCCCCGGCCAATCCCTTGGCAACAGCGCGGTCGGCAGCAGCGGATCGCGCAGCACCACGCGGCGGTAGTAATGGATCAGGAGGATGCGGGCGGTGAAAGCGTCGGCATCCGTGAGTTCCTCGCCGCGCACAAGCCAGCCGCGCAGCGGCTCGAACGTCCTGATGAATTTCTGATACGCATCCGCGGTGCGATCGAGCGGCCAGCTCTCGCTGAGCAGTCGCCGTCCGTTCTCGTCTTCGGCCGAGACTTCCAGACGGATGGCGCTAGAGGCCTCCTCCGGGATTGGCACGCCCGACGGCGCGACCCACACGCCCGGCAGCGGACTGCCGAAGCCGGCGTTCTTCAGCGCCTCGCGCGCGGCGTCGCGATCCTCGCCATTGCCGATCAGCAGCAATTCGAAACGCCCGGTCCAGTCCGACGGCGGCGGGTCATAGATATGCCTGGTCGCGGTGTCGAAGGTTTGCCGCCCTTTCTCATTCAGTCGGTAGAAGCTGTTGCGGCCGACCTTGTTGCGCTCGACCCAGCCGTCGGCGGCGAGCCGCGACATCGCGGTTCGCACCACGCCGCCGTCGATGTCGAGGAAGGCGAAGAAATCCAGGAGCGTGCCGAGCCACACGCAGCCGCCGCGCGGCACGATGGCGTCGCCGAACACGGTGATGACGATGGAGCCGGTGCGCGACGGTTCGCGCTTCAACTGGTCGATGATGCGGTCAAGCGGCTGCGGCATGCGTCCACGCATACCGCGTTTCGCGCGGGTGCGACAACGTTGCTTGTGGTGGGCGGTGGGGCTTCATCCTTCGAGACGGCCGCTACGCGGCCTCCTCGGGATGAGGTCTGGCAAAGGCGCAAGCTGTCAGCCCCTCATGGTGAGGAGCGCGGAACGCGCGTCTCCGGACGATGCTTCGCATCGCCTTGAGAACCATGAGGCCCGGAATCTACCGGTTCGGATCAGGATAAACCATGGCGCGCCAGCCGCTCCGATCGAACGGCGCCCACTCCCCTTCGCGCTGCGCCAGACGATCGGCGACGGCGTAGACGGCGGCGGGATGGTGGCCCATGCCGCAATGGCTGCTTTCGACCTCGATGCTTTCCGACATCGCCGAGGCTTGTTCGCGGCAGCCCTGCCAGGCGCAGATGCCATCGGTGCGGCTGAAGATCGCCGAGGTCGGCACCGGAGGCGCGCCGGCCAGCGATCCGCCGAAGCGTGGATCCTCTTCTTCGGCGCGGCGGCCGCTCGCGATCTCGTAGACGCGCCAGGCGTTGGTCGATTTCGGCCCGGCGGCGAATGGGCTGCCGAGCGTGATCACCTGGCGCACGCGCTCGGGCATCATCTTGGCGAGCTGGCGCGCATAGAGGCCGCCAAGGCTCCAGCCGACGAGCGAGACCTTGCGGCCATGGCTGTCGTTCATCTCCTCCAGGAGATCGACCATCCCCTGCTGCACGCCCGTACGCAGGCCGAGATTGCGGCCCTGACGCCAGCCGCTCACCGCATAGCCCTTGCTGCTCAGGAACTCGCGCAGCGGCCGCGTCGAGAGATCCGATGCGACAAGACCGGGCAGCACCAGCACCGGATGACCATCGCCGCGCGGCGCGAGGCTCAACAGCGGCAGGGCGCCGAGGAAGGCGCCGAGTTCATGGATGGCGCGCCCTTCCAACAGCATCAGCGTCCTGGACGGCGGGCGAAGCGTCTCTGCGGCAAGGGACATGCTATCTCCTTCGCGCCGGCCTTCGCGTTGCAGCAGCCGGCCAATGGATCAACGGGCAATTAAAGCTAGGGAAACGGCCTTCTTCTTTCAAGCGAACCAGATCACACAGATCACAACAAAAACGCCCGCGTGCCCGATCTGTCACACGAGCCGCAGCAGGTATTCGATGGTGTACAGGATCAATCCGGCAAGGCCGCCGATCAGCGAGCCGTTGAAGCGGATATATTGCAGGTCCCTGCCGACATTGATCTCGAGCAGAGAGATCAATTGCTGCATGTCCCAGGCCTTCATCTGATCGGCGATGAAGGTCGAAACGCCGCTCTTCTGGTCGGCGACCACCGTCCGGAGGATCGCGACCAATCCCTCGTTGATCTCGGCGCGCAACTCGGCGTCGCCAGCCAGCGCCTCGCCCGCCTCCACGAACATCCTGGCGAGATACTGCTGCAGCACCTGCGTCTCTCCCGAGGCGCTGCGCTCGATGAAGTCCTTCAGGTTCGACCAGATGTTGCGCGCGAGGCCTTCCAGCTCCGGCCGCGCCAGCAGATCGCGCTTCAATCGGTTGATGCGATCGGCAAAGGCGCGATCGCTGCCGAGCCGCTCGACGAACGACAGCAGCATGCGGTCGAACTCGCCGCGGAACGGATGCTTCGGATCGTCACGGACTTCCTCGAAGAATTTCGTCGCGGAAGCGATGATCCGGTTCACGACAAATTTGTCGGCGCGGTAGAGTCTCAAGAGCGTCGGCATTTCCGCGCGGACCTTGTCGCGGATGACAGCCATGGTCTCCTTCGTCGTCAGCGTCTGGTGCAGGACGCGCAGGATGTCGTCGAGCAGGCCCTCGTGCTTTCCCTCCTGCACAAAGCCGCGTAGCGTGCCGGCGGCAAGCGGCGCCAGATCGATCGCCAGCAGTTGCGCGGTGACACGGCGGCTGACGAACTTCATCAACCCCGAATTCTCCGTCGCCGAAAACGCCTCCGGCAAAAGGCCCAGCACGAAGCGGGCGAGATCGGTCGAGCGCTTGCGGTCGCGCAGCCAGTCGGCGATGAAGGCGCCGAAATCGATCTCGCGCAGCTTGGCCTCCACCGGCCCTGCTTCGAGGAAATTCTTCTCGATGAATTCGCCGAGCTTCTCGGCGATGCGGCCCTGATTGCTCTGGATGATCGCGGTGTGCGGGATCGGCAATCCCAGGGGACGCTTGAACAAGGCGACCACCGCATACCAGTCGGCGAGCCCGCCGATCGTGGCAGCCTCTGCAAACGCCGCGATGAAGCCGAAGACGGGATGCACGGGCAACAGCGCTTTCGCGACGAGGAACAGCACGAACGTCGCAGCTAACACCCCGGTCGCCAGCCACTTCACGCGCCGCAACTCCGCCGCGCGGATCGCGTCGGCGGGAGTGGCGATGGTGAAGGTGGCGGGAAGGGTCATGACGCTTTCGCGCAAAGATTCATGTCGAGACACAGTAGCCGTCATTGCGAGCGAAGCGAAGCAATCCATGTCTCAAGGCGGGAGAGATGGATTGCTTCGTCGCTACCGCTCCTCGCAATGACGGAGAGCGCAACATCGACGATGTATGGAAACGGAACTCAAAAAAGAAGGCCCGCAACCGGCGGGCCCTTCGGAAAACCAAAGTTGGTAGGCTTGACGCAATCAGGCGGTCTTGGTGTAGACCTTGGCGAAATTGTCCTGCGCGGACTTCGCACCTTCGGTGACGAGCTTGCCGACATATTCGGTCGCAGCCTTGGTCCGCGAGACGAACACTTCGCCGCGCGCACGCACCAGGTCCGACTGGATCTGCACCGCTTCGTTCAGCGACTTGGCGGAAGCCAGCTTGTCGATACCGTTGAAGAACGCTTCCGCGTCCTGATAGAACGCCTCCTGGATATTGCGGCTGATCTTGGCGGCCTCGGAAACCGAACCGGCAACGGCGGATTCGATCACGGCGGTCACCTTCTCCGAGCCGGCGTGCAGGTCGGCGGCGCGAACCTTGGCGGTCTCGGCCTGCTTCTTCACGAACTCACGCGCGGCTTCCGGCACTTCCAGGTTCTGCAGCTTGCTAAAAGCTTCAGTCACAGGCGCAAAGGCCTGCTTGACGCTATCAAAAACGGAATTGGTCTCAGTAGTCATAGGGTCTCTCCATCCTCGGTTAGAGCTATGGGCTCACCCCGTCCAAATCTGGCCCAGGGCGTCATCCTTATGCCATGGTTAATGGTGCATCGCAATATATATGTTGCAATGCAATATCACAAATCCGTGAACAGTGAAAATATCAGGCGATCTGCCCGTACGGCGGGCGGCAGGCTGGTCAAACCTGCGGCTCGACCGCCCCGGGCAGGCCGTAGGCCTCCATCTGTGCCCGAACCTGCGCCACATTGTGCCCGAGCACCACGATGTCGTGGGTCGCGCCGGCGGCATCCCGGACATGGTCGCGCAGCAGCGCCTCGGCCCGGAAGCCGAGGCCCTCGAACAGGGCAATCGCGCTCCGCTGGTCGACCGTCATCTGCACCGAGAGCTTCTCGAGGCCAGCGCTGAGCGCAATGGCAAAAGTCTCCTGCGACAGCGCCCGCCCCGCCCCCTGCCCGCGGACGTCTGGCGATACCACCATCCGGATCTCGCCGACATGGGGCGACCAGGAGTGGCGGTCGCGCACCAGCGTGCCGCAACCGACCACGACGCCATCCCGCAGCGCGAGCAAGCTCACGATGTCGCCGCGGTCGATCTCGTTGAGCCACGCCGATAGCACTTTCGGCTCGCTGATGTTGCGCGGCAGGAACAGCAAATCATGCGTCGGCAGCTTTTGCGCGAAAGCCAGCACCGCGGCTTCGTCGGCGCGCGACATCAGGCGGAATTCGATCTCGCCGGCCTCGGTCTTGACGCGCCGTGGATAGGAACGTGTCTCACTCATGTCGATCGCATCCCCAGCCAGGAATCCAGTTTCGGCCACAGCCGCTTGATCGCATTGGCGCCGGCAACGAGGCTGACATGGCCACCTTTGAGGGCCACCTCCTCCTTGTCGGTCGAGCCGACTTTCGCGATCAGGTGTCGCGCCGCCTCATAAGGCACGATGTGATCATGCTCGGCGACCGCGTGCAGGATCGGCACCTTGACGTTCGCAAGCTTCGCCGCGCGCCCGCCGACCGACATGGCGTCGTTATAGAGCTTGTTGTCCCACATCAGGTCCTTGGTGATGGTCCGGAAATAATCGCCGGCGAGCGGCAGCGTGTCGGTCGCCCACCGGTCGAACATCCGGTACGACTTCACGAACTCGTCGTTCCAGATGTTGTCCCAGAGCTGCACCTGGCTTGCCGCGCGCGAGGCCGGCCGCAGCATCTCGAACGACGACAGGATCAGTTCGGGCGGCATGTTGCCGACGCTGTCGATCAGGCGGTCGACGTCGAAATAGCGCCGGTCGGAGAAGTTCGAGAACAGCGTCATCTCGCGGAAGTCGATCGGTGTGGTGAAGCAGATCAAATTCTTCATCGGCCCGTCGTGGAAGATCGAGCCATAAAGCAGCGACAGCACGCCGCCGAAGCAATAACCGATGACGGAGACATCGGTCTCGCCGGAATCCTGCTGCACCCGGCGGACGCAGTCCGGAATGAAGTCGAGGACGTAGTCCTCCATCCTGAGATTCTTCTCTTCCGGCTTCGGCGCGGTCCAGTCGAGCATGTAGACGTCGTAGCCGCGCTTGAGCAGGAATTCGATGAAACTCTGGCCGGGCACCATGTCGAGGATATAGCCGCGATTGGTGGTGGCCATCACGATCAGGACCGGCACGCGGTAGATTTCGTCCGCCAGCGGTCGGTAGTGGTAGAGCTGCATGGTTCCGCGGCTGGCCAGCACGTCCTTTGGCGTGGAGCCGAGCGCAGGGCCGGAGGTCGACAGATATTCGACGCCCTTGATGCTGCGCTGGATCGCGCGCTGCACCTCAGACTGAATGCGCTCCGCGATCGACGCTGCATCGATCCCCAAGGACGCATCCATTGAAGGCGCGTTCATTTTTGCGCTTTCTCCGCAGGCGGACGTTTGGTACGCGGCGGCCACGGCTTGCTGGCTGTCGCGCTTTCCGCATTGCCTGCGCTGCGGTTCATCTGGCTCAGCATCGCCTTGATCTCGTTGAGCTGGCCCTCGATCGATTGCAGGCGCTCGGCCATGCCGACGAGCTGCGCCCGGCTCGGCAGGTTCATGCTCACGAGATACTTCTCCATGAACTCGACGAACTGCTTCTGCGCACCGGCCGCGACGCCGCCGGCCTGGTTCACCAGCCGGCTGAATTCCGGCGTTCCCATTGCCTTGTTGGCGAAGGAATTGAATCCCTTTTCCATCTCGCCGATCATCGTCTGCCAGATAACGGCGGGATCGTTGCCCTTGTCGGCCATTGGCGCTCTCCCAAATGGTTACGAGCGCTTGCCACGCCTCTCTTTGCTCTCCATACCACACCGTTGCAGGCAGCCGGTCAACCCAGGTTGACATTGGACGCCGCGCCAGAAAGCTTCTGCGCCGCGGCAAAGCGTGGCATAGAGTGGTTGCTCGAGAACCCAGCCGAGGACGCCCCGTGACCACCCTCGCCCACCGGCCGCCGCAGATGATCCGCGCCAATGGCATCGACATCTGCTACGAGATCTTTGGCGACGAGAGCGCCGAACCGATGCTGCTGATCATGGGGCTCGGCGCCCAGATGATCCATTGGGACGACGAATTCTGCGAACAGCTTGCCGCGCGCGGCTTTCGCGTGATCCGCTTCGACAACCGCGACATCGGCCAATCCGGCAAGCTCACCGGCGGCAAGCGGCTGACGGCGTTCGAAATGCTGAGACTGCGTCTGTTCGGGATCCCCGTCGCCGCACCCTACAGACTGATCGACATGGCCAAGGACACCGTCGGCCTGATGGATGGGCTCGGGCTGAAGTCAGCGCATCTGGTCGGCGCCTCCATGGGCGGCATGATCGCGCAGGAAGTCGCGATCTCCTTTCCGCAGGCGGTGCGCTCGCTCACCTCGATCATGTCGACGACAGGCAATCCGAAGATCCCGCCGCCGACTCGCGAGGCCGGCGCGGTACTGATGGCGCCGCCGCCAAGGACGAAGGACGAATTTGTCGAGCGCTTCGCCAAGACCTGGAAGATCCTGCGCGTCGGTTCCTTCCCGGAGGACGAGGCGCTCGATCGTTCGCGGGCGCTGCGCACCTATGAACGCGGCCTCAATCCCGCCGGCGTCGGCCGCCAGCTCCGCGCCATTCTCGCCTCCGGTAGCCGCAAGCAACGCCTGAGCGCGGTGAAAGCGCCGACGCTCGTCATCCACGGCACCGTCGATCCGCTGGTGCACCCGGCCGGCGGCAAGGACACCGCGGCGTCGATCCCGGGCGCTAAGCTCCTGATGATCGACGGCATGGGTCACGCATTGCCGATCCCGATGTGGCCGGAGATCATCGACGCCATCGACCAGCACGCACATGGGGCTGCGGCAAAGGCGGCGTGACGTCGAATTGTCGGTACCGACCAAGCTGCGTAGGGTGGGCAAACCGAAGCGTGCCCACCGTCCAGCATTCTACCCGCAATGGTGGGCACGCTTCGCTTTGCCCACCCTACAAGTCGCGGCTATCCGCCTGCCCAGACGTCGAGCACGTAGCGGTTCTTCGCGCCGAGGTCCTCGATCCAGCGCGGGGCCGCGTCGGCATTGTCACCGTTGTGCTCGCGATGGATCGACATCAAGGTCGCCTTGACGTCCGGCTCCATTTTGCTGCCGTCGCCGCAGACATAGATGATCGCGCCCTTCCCGATCAGGTCCCAGACGCGGTTCTTCTGCGCGGCAACCAGGTCCTGCACGTAGGTCTTGGAGCCGTTGAGGCGCGAGAACGCGGTGTGCAGCTCAGTGACGCCATCGGCCGCGAACGCCTTCAGCTCATCGGCATAGATGAAATCCTGATCGGGATGGCGGCAGCCGAAGAACAGCATTGCCGGCCCGAGATTGGCGCCTTGCGACTTCCGATGCGCGCGCTCCTGCAGGAAGCCGCGGAACGGCGCCAGGCCCGTGCCGGGGCCGATCATGATCAGCGGCACCGACGCATCGTCCGGCAACCGGAAGCCGGCCTTGGTCTCGCGCACGGTGGCATGAATGGTGTCGCCGACGCGGCGGCCGGAAAGATAGTTCGAGCAGATACCCTTGTAGATGCCGCGGCCCGAACTTGCCGGCGCCTCCACCACGCCGACAGTGACGCTGCAGCGCGCGGGATCGCCTGACGGCGAGGACGAGATCGAATAGTAACGCGGCGCCAGCAGCGACAGCATTTCGAGATAGATGTGGAACGGCAATTCGCAGGCCGGATGTTCCTCCAGGAGATCGAACACCGATTTGCACTTGCGCATCACCTCGCTGCGGTAACGTTCACCGGATGCGTCGTCATCGCCGACATAGGCGAGCAACTTTGGCTTCGTGACCGGGCAGCGCGTATGCTCGGCCATGATCTGGATCTGCTTGCGGGTTGCGACCTGCTGCAGTTCCACGAATTCGGTGAGCAATCGCCCGACCGAGATCGCATCGCCGACCGGCAACTGCGCGCGGCGGCCTTCCGCCACTTGCAGCCGGATCTGGTCCGCTGGCAGGAAGCCGAAGCGGCGCGCGACCTGGTCGACCAGCGTCGGATCGTTGCGCGGCACCACGCTCAAGTGATCGCCGACGCGGTAGGCGATGCCGGGCGGCAGTTGAACCTCGATGTGCCGCGTCGAACGCTCGGACGGGTTGGCGCCGGATTTGTTCTGCAGCTCGGCATTTTCCAGCACCTTCATCGCCACCGCGCCGCCTTGCGCCACGATGGTGTTGACCGAGGTCGGCGCCACCGGCTCGACTGCATAGAGCGGCTCGTCCTCTGGCGTGCGGGTGAAGTTCCAATCGATCCCGAATTCCCTGGTCGCGACCTGCGCGGCGGCCGGAAACCATTTCTGGAACTGACCGTCGAGATCGGCGCGCGCATCGCCCTCGCCGCGCGGATAGACGGCGCGCGCGCCGTGCGCGGTGAGCTGCTCGTCGATCAACCGCGGCACCGACTGGTACGTCGCCGCCCAATCGCTGTTGCCGCAGCCGAACACCGCGTAGCGCACGCCGGCAAACGCGTCCTTCGGCAGATCGCTGCCGAGCCATTTGACGAAATCCGTCGCGTTGTCCGGCGGCGCGCCGTTGTAGGAGGCGCAGATGATCAGGACGCCGCCTTCCTTCGGCAGCTTGCCAACATAGTCGTCGAGCGGACCGAGCCTGGTGTCGAAGCCATTGACCTCGGCGAGATCGGCCATCCGCGTCGCCAGTTCCTCGGCCGAGCCGAGATTGGAGCCGTAGAGCACCAGCATCGGCGTGTTGTGCCCAAGACGCGGTTTCGGCCGCGGCGTCCTTGGCGCGGCCGATGCCGCCGCATCAGCCCCAGCGAAGGCGCCGCGTTCCCTGTCCTCGCGCGTGCGCACCTTGATCTTGAAGCCCTCGGGCTTGATCGTCAGCGTTTCCTTCAGATGCATCTGGTAGCGATGAACGTCGATCAGCTTGAAGCGCTGCAGGATCATGCCGAGCGCGAGCGCCGCTTCATGCATCGCAAAGCCGCGGCCGATGCAGGCACGCTGGCCGTTGCCGAACGGCTTCCAGGCATTGATCGGGCGCTTGGCCTCGGCCTCGCGGCTGAAATTCTCGGGATCGAAGACGTCCGGCTTCGGTCCCCAGACGCTGGGATCGCGGTGCAGCGCCATCACGAGGACAGTGATGAAGGTATTCTTCTTCAGCTTGTACTTGCCGCCGATGGTCTCATCCTGCAGCGGTGCGATGCCATAAGCGGGAGCTGGCGGCCATAGCCGCAGCGACTCTTTCAGGATCTGCGTGATGTAGGTGAGCTGGGTGACCTGCTGATAGGTCGGCTTGGCGTTGATATCGGGGCCGAGCACGCGGTCGACCTCCTCATACGCCTTCTTCAACACCTCGGGGTGTTTCAACAGCGCATAGATCGTGCTCGACAGCAGGCCGCTCGTGGTCTCATGGCCCGCGATCAGGAATGTGTTGATCTGATAGCGGATGTTGACGTCGTCGAGCTGCTCGCCGGTGACGCGGTCGACGCCGGTCATCATCGCGGCCAGCATGTCCTTCTGGCCCTCGCCGGCATCGTCCTGGCTCCGCCTGCGCTCGGCGATGATCTCGTCGACCATCCTGTTCATGAAGGCGACGTCCTCAGTGAGCGTCTTGCGCCGCTTCTGCATCCACAGCCGTTCCAGCGGTAGGCCGCGGGTCATCATGATGGTCTCGAGCGAGCGCACCAGCGACTCCACGAAGGGATGGTAGTCGCGGCGATAGAACGAATTGAAGCGGTAGTCGAAGCCGCAGAGCCCGATGGTGTCGAGCGTCAGCGCCGTCATGTCGTGGACGACGTCGATCTCCTCGTCGGCGTTGAGGCGCTCCCATTTCTTCACGAGCTGCTCGGCGATATCGACCATGCTCGGATGGTAGGACTGCATGGCGCGGTTGCCGAACGGCTGCAGCAGGATGTTGTGCGCCTTGCCCCAGTTCGGCTCCCTGGTGTCGGCGGTGAACAGGCCGTCGCCGCCGACCGCGCGCACGCGCCGCAGCGAGCCGCGCACCGCCTTGTCGAAGCGTTTTTCGTCGGAGAGCTCGTCGACGAGGTCGTGGCCGGAGACGATCACGAGCGGGGCGCCCATCATGTCGAGCCAGTAGATCGGCCCGAGCTCCTTGGCGAGCCGCACCAGGTGCTGCACCGGCGCGGCCGAATCCAGCGACAGCATGTTGCCGACCACGGGCATGGTCGGCGGATGCGGGATCGGACTCAGTCGGTTGCCGGATGCCATGTGGGGAATGTCTCCTGATCTCGCCTCGATCTCATCCCGTCATTCCGGGATGCGCGGAGCGCAGGCCCGGAATCCATCGGGCCGCATGCGCAGGCGGAGAAATGGATTCCGGGCTCGATGCTGGCGCATCGCCCCGGAATGACGATCGGAGTTGCTTGATGCGCGCGTTCACCCAAATCGCCTTCTACGCCATTCGATCAACTTGGCGCTGACTTCTTCCGGCTTCTCCTGCTGCGTCCAATGGCCGCTGTCCCTGACCAGGTATTTCTCTAGGTCCGGGATGAGCTTGTCCATGCCGTCGGCCGAGGACGGCGGCAGCACGGCGTCGTTCTCGGCCATGATCATCAGCGACGGCACCCGCACGGTGTGATCGAGCCCTTCGGAGCGTTGCCAGTTGCGCGACATGTTGCGGTACCAGTTGATGCCGCCGGTGAAGCCGGTCTTGGTGAAGGCATCGACGAACACCTGTTTCTCTTCCGGCGACAGGATCGGCGTGCGTGGATCGTGCGCGGCATCGTAATTCGCGATCATCTGCGGGAAGGCCAGGTTGAGCCGCGGCGAGGCGCCGACGCCGGCCACGACCTCTTCGGCAGGAGCATCGGGCCGCCGCGCCGGCTTGCGCATGAATGCATCAAAGGTCTGCTCGACCCGGCTGCCGAAGATCTTGTCCGGCTCGTGCGCGGGATCCTGGAACTGGACGATATACATGTGCTCGCCGAACCGCTTGCGCAAAAGCTCGATCGGATCGGCCCAGGCACGGTTGGTATGCGGGGTATTGATGCCGACCACACCGGCGACACGGTCGGGATACCGAAGCGGCATCTGCCAGACGACGAAGCCGCCCCAGTCGTGACCGACGAAGATGGCCTTGTCGATCTGGAGATGATCGAGCAGGCCGACGAGATCGGCGGTCAGTTGCTCGATATCATAGGCCTCGACCGGCTCCGGCCGGTCGGTTACGCCATAGCCGCGCTGATCCGGCGCGATCGCGCGGATGCCGGCTTCGCTCAGCGCCTTGATCTGGTGGCGCCAGGAGAAGGCGAGCTCCGGCCAGCCGTGGCAGAGCACCATCGGCGGCTTGTCGGTCTTGGGTCCGGCTTCATAGAAGCCCATGCGGATGCTGTTGGTCTGGGCGAATTGCAGCGGGGGCATTTCCATCATCGAGACAATCCTTATTCAGCGGCGCTCTTGGTCTCGGCTGGCGGCGGCACGAACGCCGCCTCCAGCGCCTCGAATTCGGGTGGCAGCATGTCGCACAAAACCTGCACATGCGGAATGATGTTGGCACCGGCGACGAAACCGAAATCGAGCTGGTCGCGATAGCTCTGCACGGTGATGTTGAGTGCAAGGCCGTGGGTCGCGATCGACACCGGGAAAATATGCAGCAGTTCCGCGCCGGCGGCGTAGAGCGTCTGTCTTGGCCCCGGCACATTGGAGACGGTGATGTTCGCCGCCGGCGGCAGCACGTTCGATAGGTCCGAGCGGCTGTAGAGCAGCGCCAGGATCTGCACCAGGATCGGCGCGCCCAGCATCGAGACATTGGAGACCTGCGGCATGAAGGCCCGCAGCGGATGCGACATCTCCTTCGCCTTGGTGGATTGCGCGATGATCGCCTCCAGCCGCGCCTTGGGATCCTCGATGTTGGTCGCGATCGAGCAGATCATGCCGAACACCTGGTTGTTCGACTCGGTATTGCCCTCCTCGCGCAGTGAGATCGGCACCGCCGCCGTCAGCGACTTGTTCGGCAGTGCGCCCTGGCTGATCAAATGGCGGCGCACCACGCCGGAGGCGAGCGCCAGCACCACGTCGTTGAGCTTGCCGCCCGCCGCCTTTGCCACCGCCTTGGCGCGCGACAGCGAGACCGACGTGCCGGCGAAGCTGCGCTCCGAGGAGATCGCCTTGTTCAGGATGGTCGGCGGCGACACCATGCTGGCGAGGCTTTCGCGCGATTTCGGATCCGAGACCTTTGTCATGACCTCCGACACGCTTTTCAGCATCGCCGGCACGCTGCTGGCGAATTTGATCGCGTTCTCGATCTGGAACATGGCGTTGTCGAACAGGATCGAGCCGAGATCGCTCTTGCCCGAGCGCGGCAGCTCGATCGTCCTTGGCGGCGCCGCGGCATCGAATGGCTGGGTCCAGAGCTGCTGATAAGAATCGATCAGGTTGGCTGCGATGTCGCGTGGTTCTTGCGCGACCTTCCGCGCGGTCGGCGGGTCGACCTTCCTCGGGATCGGCGAGATGTCGTAGATCATGCTGGTGAGCGCAGCACCCGCGCCGCCATCGATGCAGGCATGATGCATCTTGGAATAGAGACCGATCTCGTTGTTCTGCATGCCCTCGAAGACATAGAACTCCCACAAGGGCCGGGCGCGATTGAGCAGCTTCGCGTGGATCCAGCCGACGAGGCGCTCCAGCGTGGCGCGGTCATGCGGCGCCGGCAGGCTGCCGCGGAAGATGTGGCGGTCGATGTCGAACTGATCGTCCTCCACCCAGGAAGGGTGGTCGATGTCGAGCGGCGCCTTCTCCAGGCGCGACTTCAGGATCGGCGCGATGTGCAATCGCGAGGCGATCATCGCCTTGAAGTCTTCGAAAAAGTCGCCCTTGTAGTCGTCGGGCAATCGGAAGATCGCCATGCTCCCGACATGCATCGGCATTTCCGGCGTTTCCAGATAGAGAAACGACGCGTCCAGCGACGACAGTTTCTTGGCGTCGGCCATGGCTCCCTCCCGGTGATTGTCGTGCGGCGCCTTGATGGCGCTCTCATTCGGACGGCCGCTTGCTGCGGCGTCGATCAGGATTGTGCCTGTTCCGAGGGTGGATAGGCAATGGCAAAGGGGCCGGACCGATCAAAATGCCTGAACTCGCCCTCCGCCTGCGCCAGGCGGTCGGCGACCGCCCAGAGCGCCGCGGGATTAACGCCGAGCCCGATATGGCTTGCGAGCAGCACCTCGATATTTTCGGCCGTTGCCGACGGGCGCTGCACGCTGGTTCGCCAGTTCACGATGCCGTCGGCGCGCGAGTAGATCGAGGTGGTCGGCACCGGCATGTCGCCGGCGATCGCCTGCCGGACCTCGGGAATGTCATCCACGCCCTCGCCTGTCAGCGCCTCGTAGAGCCGCGTCGCGTTGGTGGCGCGGATATCGCCGGCAAAGGGGCTGGCGAGCGTGATGACGGAGCGCACCAGCTCCGGCGCGTTCAGCGCCAAGTCACGCGCATAGACGCCGCCAAGGCTCCAGCCGACGATGCTCACCTTGCGCCCGGTGGAGTCGCTGATCCGCTGCAACAGATCGCGCAGCGACGCGCGCATCCGCCTGAGGCCGCCGACATTGCGGCCCAGGCTCCAGGCATAGGTGTCATAGCCGAGCGCCTTCAGGTACCGCCGCATCGGCGCCATCGACAGGTCGCTCGCCAGGAAACCCGGCAGCGTCAGCACCGGATGGCCGTCCCCTTTCGGCGCGCGCATCAAGAGCGGCAGCAGCAGGAGGCTCGAATTGAACTCGAACAGGCCCCTGCCCTCGGCCAGCATCAGACAGATGTTCGGTGGACGCAGCCGGCGTTCGCTCTCCTCACGGCTGCCATCCACGGCCGTCATCTATTTCCTGTCCTTCTTCGAGGTGCTGCCGAGGCCGGCCATCGCCACGAACATGTCTTGGAAACGCTCGGCCAGTTTGGGATCGAGCCAGCTCTGCATCAAAGCTTCCGGCGAGACTTTCTCGATGTTCGAGGTCATCTGCTGCTGCAGCTTTTCCATGACCGCCATCTGCATCGGCGCGACATCCGGCAGGCCGAAGAACTGCCGGGCTTCGAGCGGCGTGCAATCTATTTCGACGTTGACCTTCATGACCGCTCCTCAATGCAGTTGACGCATGACCCGGGAATCGATTCTTCGAACGGATCATGCCGTGGTGCAGTATCGCCGCGAGAGGGCTTGTCACGCAAGCGGGACGATGGTGGCAGGCGGCAGGCGTCGCCTGCCAGGGTCAACCAAAGCGCTCCACCGCAAACGGCTTCGCATCCGCAAACGGCGTCTCGCCGGTCATCATCTCCGCAAGCAGCCGGCCGCTCACGGGCCCGAGCGTCAGCCCGTGGTGCTGATGGCCGAAATCGAACCAGAGCCCGGGGTGGCGCGGCGCCTTGCCGATCACCGGCAGCATGTCGGGCAGGCAGGGCCGCGCGCCCTTCCAGGGCTTGGCCTCGACGGGATCGCCGAGCGGAAACAGGTTGCGCGCCCGCGGCACCGCCCGCTCGACCTGGACCGGGGACGCCGGCGCGTCACGATGGGCGAACTCGACGCCGGTGGTCAGCCGGATGCCGCGGTTCATCGGCGCCAGACAATAACCGAGATCGGAATCGAGCACAGGATGATTGAGCACGGCATTGCCGCCCGGCTTCAGGTGCAAATGATAGCCGCGCTTGACCTGAAGCGGGATCGAATAGCCGAGCAAGCCGAATACCTGGTCGGACCACGGGCCCATCGCGACCACCACCTCGGGGGCAGTCACACTGCCCTCGCTGATTGCCACGCGCCATCGTCCGCCGGATTGTTCGAGCGTGCGGGCGTCGCCGACAAAGAAGCGGCCGCCCCTGCGGCCGAACAGCGCGGCATAGGCCTTTGCCAACCCGCCGGGATCGGCGACCGAGCCCGGCGCCGGCGAATATACTGCGCCAGCGAAGTCACCCGACAGGTTCGGCTCGCGCGCGGCGATGCCCTTGGCATCGAGGACTTCGTTGGTGACGCCATATTGCTTCGCACGCTCAGTATCGCGCACGGCCTTGGCGAAGGTCGCCTTGCTGCGATAGAGTTTGATCCAGCCGGTCTTGCGCAGCAATTCCGGGACGCCGGCTTCTGCAATCAACGCCTCGTGCTCGATCAGGCTCTGCCGGATCAGCGGCATCTCGGCGAGCGCGCTGTGCAACGCACCCTCAGCCGAGGAGGCAAAATAATAGCGCGCGAGCCATGGCAGGAAGATCGGCAGGTCGGCGACGCGGTAGCGCACCTGCGGCGCGCGGTTCAGCGCATAGCGGAGGAGCTCGCCGAAATCCCGCGGGAACATGTAAGGAAAAACCGAGGCGCATTCGATGATGCCGGTGTTGCCGTAACTCGTCTCCTCGCCAGCGGCATCGTGCCGGTCGACGAGGACGACATCGCGGCCTCGTTTTTGCAGATGCAAGGCGGCACCGACACCGACCATGCCAGCCCCCAGGACAATGACGTCGGCCCTTAGTTCCGCCATCCTTACTCCGAAAGTTCAATGTCACGCGCACGCCCAACCGCCAGCGATGGTCAAGCTAATCATTGCGGCACGGCTGCGCAAACTCATCTCATCTTCTACGGGAAATCGCGCTTGCGCACCCGGTAAACTTTGGCAACATTGGCATGCAATATCCTACCAACAGCGCGCATCGCGGGACCAAGACGGGGAACAGGTTCAAATGTCGGTACGTCATCATCTGCTCGCGGCAATAAGTCTTGCCATCGTCGCGACGACGACACCTGTTTCGGCCCAGACGCTGCGCTACGCCAATCAGGGCGATCTCAAATCGCTGGATCCGCATACGCTGAACGAGACGACCACCCACGCCCATCTCGGCCAGGTCTATGAAGGCCTCACCGCGCGCGACAAGGATCTGAAGATCATCCCGGCGCTCGCCGAAAGCTGGGAGACGCCGGAGCCTACCCGTTGGCGCTTTCATCTGCGCAAGAACGTGAAATTCCAGAACGGCGATCCCTTCACCGCCGACGACGTGGTGTTTTCTGCCGACCGCGTCCGCGCCAAGGGCTCCAATCTGCAGACCCGCATTCCCGCCGACGCCAAGGTCGTCAAGGTCGACGACTACACCGTCGATTTCATCCTGACCTCGCCCAATCCCATCCTGAATTCGCAATGGGATACCTGGTACATCATGGACAAGAAGTGGGCCGAGGCGAACAGCGCCACACAGCCCACGCCGGCATCAGCCACAACGCCGAGCTTTGCCTCGCTCAACGCCAACGGCACCGGGCCTTTCATGATCGAAAGCCATCAGCCCGGCGTGAAGACGGTGTTCAAGGTCAATCCGAACTGGTGGCAGAAGCCCGAACACAATTTGAAGGAAATTGTCTTCACCCCGATCGCCTCCGATGCGACCCGCGTCGCCGCGCTGCTCTCGGGCGAGGTCGACATCATCGAGCCGGTTCCGATCCAGGACATCTCGCGCGTCGATTCCAGTCCGAACGCGCAGGTGCTGAAGGGTCCGGAGATCCGCACCATCTTCCTCGGCATGGACCAGAGCCGTGATGAATTGCTCTACTCCAACATCAAGGGCAAGAACCCGTTCAAGGACATCCGCGTCCGCGAGGCCTTCTACAAGGCGATCGATATCGAACTGATCAAGAACCGCGTGATGCGCGGGCTGTCGACGCCGTCGGCGCTGATGGTCGCGCCGCAACTGTTCGCGCTGTCGAAGGATTTCACCCGTCCGAAATTCGATCCCGACGGCGCCAAGAAGCTCCTGACGGAAGCCGGCTATCCCGACGGCTTCGAAGTCACCATGGATTGCCCGAACGACCGCTATGTCAACGACGCCGCGATCTGCCAGGCCGTGGTCGGCATGCTTGCCCGCATCGGCGTGAAGGTGAACCTGCTGGCGCAACCGAAAGCGCAGTATTTTGCAAAAATTCTGAAGCCCGGCGGCTACCAGACCTCGTTCTACATGCTGGGATGGACGCCCGGCACGCTCGACTCGCACAATGTGATGTATGACATCATGGGCTGCCGCGACGATCCGAAATCGGCGCGCGGGGAGACCAATCTCGGCGGCTACTGCAACAAGGAATTCGATGGCATCGCCGACAAGGTGCTGCAGGAGACCGACGCCGCCAAGCGCGACCAGTTGATCAAGGCCGGCTTCGAGATCGCGATGAAGGACTGGGCCTACATCCCGCTGCATCAGCAGGCGCTGGCCTGGGGTGTCTCGAAAAAATTGAAAGTGGTGCAGCGCCCGGACAACCAGGTGCTGCCCTACTGGATGGTCAAATCGGAATAAAGCTTCGTCACTCCAAGGTCCCGGCAGCCCCGCGCTTCCGGGACCTTTTGCTTAGTGGCTGGAAATCGCCAACGCTTCGGGTGAAAGAAAGAGATGCTCGCTTTCACGCTTCGCCGCGCCGTTCAAGCCATCGGGGTAATGATCGCCGTCGGGATCATCGCCTTCGCGATGTTCCGTTTCGCCGGCGACCCCGTCAGCCAGATTGTCTCGATCGACACGCCGGCGGCCGAGCGCGAGGCGGTGCGCAAATCGCTCGGGCTCGATGATCCCGTGCTGATCCAGTTCGCGCGCTATTTCGTCAACGCCGCGCAGTTCAAGTTCGGCGTCTCCTATCAGTTCCGGCAGCCGGTCTCGACGCTGCTCGCCGAGCGGCTGCCGGCGACGCTGGAGCTTGCGATCTGCGCCACGATCTTCGCGATGGTGTTCGGCATCCTTATGGGCGTCTATGCCGCGCTCAGGCGCGACACCCTGCTTGCCAAACTATGCCAGGCGGTCTCGCTGATCGGCATCTCGCTGCCGACCTTCCTGATCGGCATCCTCTTGATCTACCTGTTCGCAGTGACGCTGGGCTGGCTGCCTTCATTCGGCCGCGGCGAAGTGGTGCGGATCGGCTGGTGGACGACCGGCCTGCTCACGGTGTCCGGCCTCAAGGCGCTGATCATGCCCTCGATCACGCTCGGCCTGTTCCAGATGACGCTGATCATGCGGCTGGTGCGCGCGGAGATGCTGGAAGTGCTGCGCACCGACTATATCCGCTTCGCCCGCGCGCGTGGACTGACCACGCGCGCGATCCATTTCGGCCACGCGCTGAAGAACACGCTGGTTCCCGTCATCACCGTAGCCGGCCTGCAGTTTGGCTCGGTTATTGCATTCTCGATCATCACCGAATCCGTGTTCCAGTGGCCGGGCATGGGATTGATGTTCGTGCAGGCGGTGCAAAACGTCGATATCCCGATCATGGCGGCGTATCTTCTGATGGTCTCGCTGATCTTCGTCACCATCAACCTGGTGGTCGACATTCTCTACACCATCGTCGACCCGCGCCTGCGCGCCACCGTTAGCCGACCGGCCTGAGGCAGAAGAATGTCCGACGGCGTTGTTCAGCAACACACCAAAACCGCGCATTCCGGCGTAGGCTGGTTCCGACGCGCCGTCGACAGCGACCTGTTCTATTCCTTCCGCCGCTCGAAGCTGACGATGCTGGCGGCCGCGGTCACCGTGCTGTTCTTCCTGCTCGCGATCCTTGCTTCCGTGCTCGCCGTGCAGAACCCGTTCGACCCGGCGCAGCTCCAATTGATGAACTCACGCATCTCGCCGCTCTGGACCGCCGACGGCCAGAGCCCGTTCTTGCTCGGCACCGACGAACAGGGCCGCGATGTGTTCTCCGCCATTCTCTATGGCTTGAGGATTTCGCTTATCGTCGGCGTGCTCGGCGTCGTCTTCGCCGGCGCAATCGGGATCACGCTCGGGCTGATCGCGGGTTATCTCGGCGGCGCCGTCGACGCCGTGATCATGCGGATCGCCGACGTGCAGCTCACCTTCCCGGCGATCCTGATCGCGCTGATCGTCAACGGCGTCGCCAAATCCGTGTTCGGCAACCGGCTCGATCCGACGAGCATGCTCGCCGTGCTCGTCGTCGCGATCGGCCTAAGCTTCTGGGTGCAATATGCCCGCACCGTGCGCGGCTCGGTCATGGTGGAGAAGAACAAGGATTATGTCGCCGCCGCGCAACTGATCGGCCTGCCCGCGCCCAAGATCATGCTGCGCCACGTGCTGCCCAACACGATGGGCCCGATCCTCGTCATCGCCACCATCAACCTGGCGCTCGCGATCATCACCGAGGCGACGCTGTCATTCTTGGGCTCAGGCATGCCCGACACCATGCCCTCGCTTGGAACGTTGATCCGGATCGGTAACAACTATCTCTTCGCCGGCGAATGGTGGATCGTCGCCTTCCCCGGCATTGCGCTGGCCGGCTTGATCCTCTCGATCAACCTGCTCGGCGACTGGCTGCGCGACGCGCTCAATCCGAAGCTCCGATGACCGTGCCTGTCCTCTCCGTGCGTGACCTGAAGGTGGAGTTCGTCACCCGCCGCGCGACGTTGCGCGCGATCGACGGCGTCTCCTTCGACATCGCCAAGGGCGAGGTGCTGGGCGTGGTCGGCGAATCCGGCGCCGGCAAGTCGGTCACGGGCCTTGCCGTCATCGGCCTGATCGATCCGCCCGGCCGCATCTCCGGCGGCGAGATACATCTCTCGGGCATGCGCATCGATCACTTGCCACCGGAGGAGATCCGGCGCGTGCGGGGCAAGCGCATCGGCATGATCTTCCAGGATCCGCTGACGAGCCTCAACCCGCTCTACCGGATCGGTGACCAGATCGTCGAGACCATCCGCACCCACACCAACCTCTCCGAAACCGCCGCGCGCAAGCGCGCCGTCGACCTGCTCGCCGAGGTCGGCATCCCCGCGCCGGAAAAACGTGTCGACGGCTATCCGCATGAATTTTCCGGCGGCATGCGCCAGCGCGTCGTGATCGCGCTCGCGATCTGCGCCGAGCCGGAACTGATCATCGCGGATGAGCCGACGACCGCGCTCGACGTTTCCGTGCAGGCGCAGATCATCGCACTGATCAAGCGGCTCGGCCGCGACCATGGCACGGCCGTGATGCTGGTGACCCACGACATGGGTGTGATCGCCGAGACCTGCGATCGCGTCGCGGTGATGTATTCCGGCCGCATCGCCGAGATCGGCCCGGTGCAGGACGTCGTGCGCAACCCGCTGCATCCCTATGCCAAGGGCCTGATGGGCGCGATCCCGACGCTTGCCGGCGAGGACAAGCGGCTGGTGCAGATTCCCGGCTCCATGCCGCGATTGTCGGCGATTCCGCCGGGCTGCCCGTTCAACCCGCGCTGCGCTTTTGCCTTCGACCGCTGCCGGGTCGAGCGTCCCGAACCAACCCGCCAAGGCGCGCAGGCCGTCGCCTGCCATCTCTACGACCACGCCGCGAAGGAGAGTGCGGCATGACATCGTTCATCGAGGTCAACAATCTCCGGCGCGTGTTCGACGTGTCAAAGCCGTGGCTCAACCGCGTGCTCGAAGGCGGCCATCTCGAATTCCTCAGGGCGGTCGACGGCGTCACCTTCGATATCCGCAAAGGCGAGACCTTTGCGCTGGTCGGCGAATCCGGCTCCGGCAAGACCACGGTGGCGCGGATGGTGGTCGGGCTGTTGCCACCGAGCTCGGGCGAGGTCGTGATCGACGGCGTCTCGATGACCGATCCGAGGCAGGCGCAGGCGCGCCAGCGCTTGCGCCGGCGCATCCAGATGATCTTCCAGGATCCCTATGCGAGCCTCAATCCGCGCTTCCGGGTCGATGCCATCGTCTCGGAGCCGATCCGCGCCTTCGACCTGATCCAGGGTGAACGCGACATCCGCGCCCGCGTCGGCGAGTTGCTGTCGCTGGTCGGGCTGCATGCCGATGACGGCCTGAAATACCCGCACGAATTCTCCGGCGGCCAGCGCCAGCGCATTGCGATCGCCCGCGCGCTCGCCTCGGAAGCCGAGTTCATCGTCTGCGACGAGCCGACCTCGGCACTCGACGTCTCCGTGCAGGCGCAGATCCTCAACCTGATGCGCGACCTGCAGGACAAGTTCGGCCTCACCTACCTCTTCATCAGCCACAATCTTGCCGTCGTGCGCCACATGGCGAGCCGGATCGGCGTGATGTATCTCGGCCGCATCGTGGAGGTCGCGGAGGGCCGCGCGCTGTTCAATCATCCGCGCATGCCCTACACCAAGATGCTGCTTGGCGCGGTCCCTGATCTCGGCATGAGCGGCCGCCAGCGCATTCCCGTCAAAGGCGAAATCCCGAACCCGATCAATCCGCCGCCGGGATGCGCCTTCAACCCGCGCTGCCCGCTCGCGTTCGATTTATGCCGCCAAAAGGCGCCGGAGCTGATCGACGGCGTCGCCTGCCATGCCGTCAACTCCCCGGCCGAGGCTGCCGCGCCCGCGTGATCACATGGATGCGAGGTAGCCATGCCGGCCGCGCCGTTGGCAGCAGCGTCCGCCTGTGATCAAGTGCGCCCGCACAAAAAACAACTGGTGGCGAGCCATGGGCAACATCAATCCCGATCCGTTCACGACGCGTCCCGAGATCGAAGGCACGTTCGGCGTCGTCACCTCGACGCATTGGATCGCGACCGCGGTCGGTATGGCCACGCTGGAAAAAGGCGGCAACGCCTTCGACGCCGGCGTCGCCACCGCCTTCACGCTGCAGGTGGTCGAGCCGCACCTGAACGGTCCAGGCGGCGACGTACCGGTCATCGTCCATGACGTGAAGCGCGGTAAGACCGAGGTGATTTGCGGCCAGGGTCCCGCGCCGGCGAAGGCGACGATCGCGCATTATCGCAGCGAAGGGCTGGAGATGGTGCCCGGCACCGGCCTGCTCGCCGCCTGTGTGCCCGGCACGTTCGAGTCCTGGATGCTCCTGCTGCGCGATTACGGCACGCTCAAGCTACGCGACGTGCTCGAGCCCGCGATCGCCTATGCCGGCGAAGGCTTTCCGCTGGTCGAACGCGCCTCCGCCACCATCAAGATCGTGGAGCAATTGTTCCGGAAATACTGGACGACCTCGGCCGAGGTCTATCTGCCCAACAACGAGGTGCCCAAGCCCGGCACGATCTTCACTAACAAGCGCCTTTCGGAAACTTACGCCCGCATCCTGAAAGAAGCGGAAAGCGCCGGCAGCGACCGCGTCGCACAGATCGAGCGCGCGCGCCAGGCGTGGTCGAAGGGCTTTGTCGCCGAGGCGATCGACAAATTCTGCCGCACCCAGGAAGTGATGGACGTCTCCGGCTCGCCGCATCGCGGCGTGCTCTCGGCCGACGACATGGCACGCTGGCAGCCCACGATCGAAGCGCCCCTGACCTACGATTACGCCCGCTACACCGTGTGCAAGGCCGGCGTCTGGAGCCAGGGCCCGGTGATGCTGCAGCAACTCGCTTTGCTGAAGGGTTTTGACCTCGACGGCCTCGATCCCACCAGCGCCGATTTCATCCATCTGCAGATCGAATGCGCCAAGCTCGCTTACGCCGACCGCGAGACATTCTACGGCGATCCGAACTTCACGGATATCCCGATCGAAACGCTGCTGTCGGATGCCTATAATGACGAGCGCCGCAAGCTGATCTCGAAGGACAAGGCTTCGCTCGACTTCATTCCCGGTTCGGTCGAAGGCTTTGGCGCGGTGGTGAAGCTGCGCCGCGCCGAGGGCCATCGCGAGGCGGTCGGCGCGATGGGCGCGGGCGAGCCGACGGTCGGCCGCTTCGGCGAGGTGCGCGGCGACACCGTGCATTTCGACATCATCGACAAGGCCGGCAACATGATCTCGGCGACGCCCTCCGGCGGCTGGCTGCAATCCTCGCCTGTTATCCCCGAGCTCGGCTTCTGCCTCGGCAGCCGCGCGCAGATGTTCTGGCTCGAGGAGAATCACCCCGCCGCGCTTGCGCCGGGCAAGCGCCCACGCACCACGCTCTCGCCCACCATGGCGCTGCGCGACGGCGAGCCCTATCTGGCCTGGGGCTCGCCGGGCGGCGACCAGCAGGACCAATGGATCACGCAGTTCTTCCTCCGCCACGTCCATGCCAAGCTGAACCTGCAGGAGGCGATCGACGCGCCGGCCTGGCATTCCGAGCATTTCCCGATCTCGTTCTGGCCGCGCACCGCGCGCCCCGGCGTGCTCGTGGTCGAAGGTCGTGTGCCCAAGGCGAGCATCGACGAGTTGCAGCGTCGCGGCCACATCGTTGAGGTCGGGCCCGACTGGTCGGAGGGACGGCTGACCGCGGCTTCTCGCGTGGGGCGCAAGCGCCGCGCCGCCGCCAATCCGCGAGGCATGCAGGGCTACGCCGCTGGAAGGTAAGGGGCGCTCACGCCTCACTGCGCGTCATTGCGAGGAGCAAAGCGACGAAGCAATCCATGCCTCCACGAGCGGCGAGATAGATTGCTTCGCTCCGCTCGCAATGACGGGGAGAGAGACGCGCTTTTAGATTACCAGCTCCCGCAGCACGCGGCGGCAATCCATCTCGTATTCGAGATCGACCACTGGCGGCCGGGCAAAATGCCAGGTTAGGCCGGAGCGGGTGGCGCCGCGGCGCACCAGCTCGTCGGCGAGATGCGGATGGAAATCGTGCACGGTGTAGACCTGCACGCCGGTGGTGTCCTGCCAGGTGAAGCCGAATTCGGCGAACCGCCGCTCCATCTCGCCCACGGTGAAGCGCACCTTCTCCTTCCAGGCTTCCGGGCTCATGTCGCGATAACGCACGATGCGCTCGGGATAGCTGCCGGCACCGCCGCGCGCCTCGGCGCCACCGGCGATCACGAAGGACGGCGAGGTCCCCGTGCTCGGGCGTGTGAACGAGAATGCGTAGAATGAGGGCTCGGCGGGAGGATCGATTTCGGGGCAGACGTTGCTACGCGCCACCGGATTGGTGGTGCCATCGAACAGCCCCCACTCCGCGAGCGTCTTCACATAGTGCTCGTTGAAGGCGCGAAAGCCCTGCTCCGAGACCGCCGCCGGCGAACGCAACTCGCAGGCGCAGAACGAAGTCAACGGCCGTCCCGCTGCCTGGATATGGCTTGCGATCCGCGCAAAACCTTCGGCCAGCGGCACCAGCCTGTCAAAGCGCACGCGCTCGACTTCAAAGCCCGGATTGGCGGCCGCGCCGCTCGAATACTGGAACACGGCTGGAATGAAACGATAGTTGCCGGGCGCGAAATCGCCGACCATGTTTGTTCCCCCGAATCTTGTCATTGTAGTTGCATTTACTGTAGCCCGGATGGAGCGAAGCGAAATCCGGGGATCACGCGATGCATCCGATCGAGTCCCGGATTGCGCTTCGCTCCATCCGGGCTACCTCATCATGCTTTCCGGAAAACCAAAAGGGCGACAACGGTAGGACCGTCGCCGCCCTTTCGCTGAGACTTTGGGGCCAAGAAGTCTCAGGTAGGCTTGAGCGCTCCGCCATCGCCGAGCTCGTAGTCGGCGATCTGCTTGTTGCGCTCCGAAGTCGCTTTCGCCCGGTGATCGGTGGCGATCGTCACGTAGACCGCGGGCAGCACGAACAGCGTGAACAGCGTGCCGATCAGCATGCCCGCAACCACGACCAGGCCGATCGAGAACCGGCTGGCGGCGCCGGCGCCCGATGCGGTCAGGAGCGGGATCAGGCCGGTGACCATCGCCGCGGTCGTCATCAGGATCGGACGCAACCGGATGCGGGCCGACATCTCGATAGCCGAGCGGCGGTCAAGCCCCTCGTTGAGCTGCAGCTCGTTGGCGAACTCCACCATCAGGATGCCGTGCTTGGTGATGAGGCCGACCAGCGTCAGCAACCCGACCTGGGTGTAGATGTTCATGGTCGCCACGCCGAAGAACAGCGGGATCAGCGCGCCGACGATCGCCATGGGCACCGAGACCATGATGACCAGCGGGTCGCGCAAGCTCTCGAACTGCGCCGCCAGCACCAGGAAGATGATGATCACGGCGAACGCGAAGGTGATGACGAGCTGGTTGCCCTCCTGCACATATTGCCGCGAGTCCGCCAGATAGTCATGGCCGAAGCCGGCCGGCAGCTTCTTCGCCTCGCCTTCGAGGAACTCGACCGCCTGGCCAACCGTCACGCCCGGCATCGGCACCGCTGAGAACGTCGCCGAGTTGAGCTGGTTGTAGTGCGTCAGCGCGTTCGGATCGGTGCCCGTCTCGATCGAGACGACGGTCGAGATCGGCACCAACTGCCCGGTGTTGGTCGGCACGTAGTAACCACCAAGCGCCTCCGGCGACAGGCGGACGGCACGCGGCACCTGCGGGATCACCTGGTAGGAACGTCCCTCCAGGTTGAAGCGGTTGACATAGTTGCCGCCGAGCAGCGTGGCCAGCGTCGCGCCGACCTGCTGCATGTTGATGCCGAGGTCGCTTGCCTTGGAGCGGTCGACGCGGACGCGCACCACCGGCTGGTTGAAATCGAGATCGCTGTCGCTGACGATGAACATGCCGCTCTTGCGCGCGGCGGCCTTCAATTTCTCCATCTGCTCATAGATGGCCTGGAAGCTGACGGTCGAATTGATCACCATCTGCACCGGCAGGCCGCCCGGACCACCCGGCAACGGCGGCAGGTTGAAGGCGAACGCATTGACGCCTTCGATCTTTGACAGTTCCGCCTGCACCAGCGGCTTCAACGCGATCGCCGAACGCTTGCGCTCATCCCACGGGGTGAGCAGCATGCCGGCAATGCCGCTTTGCGCACTCGGCGTGCCGTTCAGTATGAAGCGCAGATCCGTCTCCGGAAACTTCTGGAACACCTTGTCCATCTTCTCGCCGTAGAAGTCGACGTAGTCGATGTTGGCGTATTTCGGCGCCTTGGTCAGCGCGAACACGATGCCCTGGTCCTCTTCGGGCGCCAGCTCCTTCATCGTGTGCATGTAGAGGAAGCCGACGAGGCCGAGCATGGTCAGCGCGAACAAGCCGGTGATCGGCCGGTAGTCGAGCGAGCGGTCGAGCTTGCGACCGTACCAGCGCGTCAATGAACCGAACACGCGGTTGACCGCCCGCGCGAAACGTCCTTCCTCGGTGTTCTTCAGCAGCACCGAGCACATCATCGGCGACAGCGTCAGCGCGATCACGCCCGACACGATTACCGAGCCTGCGAGAGTAAAGGCGAATTCGCGGAACAGCGCACCGGTGAGACCGCCAAGGAAGCCGATCGGCGCGTACACCGCGGCGAGCGTGATGGTCATCGAGATGACTGGACCCACGATCTCGCGCGCGCCGATGAGTGACGCTTGTACCGGCGTCTTGCCCTCCTCGAGATGGCGGTGGATGTTCTCCACCACCACGATCGCGTCGTCGACTACAAGACCGATCGCGAGCACCATCGCAAGCAGGGTCAAGAGGTTGATGCTGAAACCCATGACCAGCATCAGGCTGCAGACGCCGATCAGCGACAACGGGATCGTGACCACGGGGATGATGACCGACCGGATCGAGGCCAGGAACAGGAAGATCACCACGATAACGATCACGACGGCTTCGCCGAGCGTCTTCTCCACCTCGTCGATCGACGATTGAATGAACTTGGTGGAATCGTAGGCCACCTTCATCTTCAACGACGGCGGCAGGTTGCGCTCGAGTTCCGGGAACAGGGCGCGGACGCCCTTCACAAGGGTCAGCGGGTTACCTTGCGGGGTCGCGTTGATGCCGATGAAGATCGCATGCTCGCTATTGAACGCGACGCTCGCGTCCGTGCTTTGCGCGGCAAGCTCGACTTGCGCGATATCCTCCATCCGGACGAAACCGCCCTCCCTCGACTTCACGATCATGCGCTTGAACTCATCGATGTTGCGCAGGTCGGTGTTGGTCGAGACGTTGGAGACGATGTAGTAGCCCTTGGACTGGCCGGCGGCAGCCTGGAAGTTGTTGGATGCAATCGCCTGCGCAACATCCGTGGGCGACACGCCGCGCCCCGCCATCTTGATCGGGTCGAGCCACAATCGCATCGCAAAAGTCTGGCCACCGAGGATGTCGGCGGAAGCCACGCCGTCAACCGTCGACAGCAACGGCTGGACCACGCGCGTGAGGTAATCGGAGATCGCCGATCCTGACAGCTCCTCGCTGGAGAAGCCGAGATACATCACGGCCGTGGTCTGGCCGGTGGTCTTGGTGACGACCGGATCGTTTGATTCCCTCGGGATCAGGTATTTGACCGAGTTGACCTTGGCGAGCACCTCGGTGAGCGCCTGGTTCGGGTCGAAGTTCAGCTTGATGTAAACCTGGATCGTGGAGGTGCCGAGCACCGAGGACGAGGTGATGTAGTCGACGCCTTCGGCCGAGGCGACCGCCTGCTCGATCGGCGTCGTGATGAAGCCCTGGATCAGGTCGGCCGACGCACCGGGATAGCTGGTGGTGACGTTGACCACGGTGTTCGACAGTTTCGGATATTGCCGGATCGGGAGCACGGTCGCAGCCCGCAAGCCGATCAGGAGGATCAGCAGGCTGACGACGACCGACAGGACCGGCCGCTTGATGAAGATGTCGGTGAAGGACATTTACGGGGTCCTGCTTCTCAGTAGCGCGGCGGTTCGGCCGGGATCGGCGGCGTCGGCTCGGTGGAGATCGCAACCGCAGCGCCTGACTGCAGCTTGATCTGACCGAGCGCTACGATACGGTCGCCCGCCTTCAGGCCGCGGACGATTTCGGTGCGGCCGCCAAATCGCTTGCCGGTCTGCACGAAGGTACGCACCGCCGTCAGGCTGGTCTTGCCGTCGTTCTCCTTTTTCTCGGTGATCAGGTAGACCGAGTCACCATAGAGCGAGTAGTCGACCGCGGTTTCCGGAACCGTGATCACCGCCGGCTTGTCAGGCAGCACCACCGTGGTGGTCGCGAACATGCCGGGCTTGAGGATCTTTTCCGGATTGGCGACGGTGGCCTGCACGCGGATGTTGCGGGTGTCGGTCGCTACCTGCGGCTCGATCGTGGTCAGCTTGCCTTCGAAGACGCGATCCGGATAGGCGTCGACCTTGATGCGAACAGTCTGGCCGACCTTGAGCTGGCCGCTGTCCTTTTCCGTCACCGTGAAGTTGTCGTAGAGCATCGACAGATCGGTCAGCGACACGACCTGATTGCCCGCGGTCAGATATTGACCGACCTCGACCCTGCGCACGCCAAGCTCGCCATTGAAGGGGGCGCGGACCAGCTTCTGCGAGATCAGTGCCTCGGTCTTGGCAATGCCGGCCAGAGCCTGGTCATACGCGGCCTGGGTCTGGTCGACCGTGGCCTGCGGCCCGAAATTGCGCGCCGCAAGCTGCTTGGCGCGGTCGAGCGAGAGCTGCGCCACCGTCGCCTGCGCCTTGAAGCTGGCGAGGTCGCCCTGCTCCGGCCCGTCGAACAGTTGGACCAGCGGCGCACCCGCCTTTACCTCGGCGCCTGCGGTGAACAGGATATCCGTGATGCGTCCCGAGACGTCGGAGGTGACGTTGACCTGGTGCACGGCGGCGAGTTCGCCGACCGCGGTCAAAAGGTTCGGCACGACTTCCGATTTCGCCTCGGCCACATTCACCGTCACCGGCGGCGGCTTCATGTTGGCGAAGAACTCGCCGATCATCTTGGCGCGGAAATAGTTGAACCAGACCAGGCCGCCGACGACGAGCGTCAACGCCAATCCGACGATGATGAACCAGCGCCCCATCCTGACCGGCCGCTTGTGCGGCTTTTTATCGATCGGTTCGCCCTTGATATTGGTTTCGGTCACGATGTTCATGTCATGCACTTTCTGCTGTTACCGATTGTCCCCGGCTCGGTGACGGCTGACGGTTCAAATAAAAGGAAATCGCGGCTTCGGTGAGCCCGATGCCGCGCAGGATGAATTCGCAAATCTGGCGCTCGAGGTCGGGCGCGTCGCCGTAGGTGAGGCACGGCGTCGTCGGCAGCCGCGTCAGCGCCGACATCAGCACGACGTGGTGCGCGAACCAGAACAGGTTGAGCGGCACGCTGCCGATGCGGGTGGCGTCGCCGGCGGCAACGGCGCGTTCCATCGACGCGGTGAAGGTCGGCTCGATCAGGCTGCCGATCTTGTCGTAAAGAAGCCGCGCGAATTCGCCGTCGTCGAGATGACTGGACGTCATCAGGCGCATCCGCTGCGCGTCCTCCTCGTCCGGCCCCTGTGATACCTCCAGGAAATGCCCGACCATGCCCTTCACGAGTTCGATCAGGGTTGCGGTCGACGGCTCCAGCCCGAGCAGATGCGCAAGATCGGGGTCGGCCTCGCACTCTTCGGCGAGGATTTCGGCGTAAAGCGCCGCCTTGGAGGGGAAGTGCTTGAACAACAGCCCTTCCGAAATGGAAGCGGCGGCCGCCACGCTCTTGGTCGTGGTGCCGGCAAAGCCATGGCGGGCAAAGCATCGCTTGGCGGCGCTCAGAATCAACTGCCGCCGCAAGTCACTTGTCATGCGCAGGGTAGACATGCGCGTGAGTAATCACTCACCTTAAAGAATGTCAAGAATTTACGGCAGTGCAAAACAGAACTTAAGGTTGGGCCATGCCCCAACCTCCCGATAAGGTCTTGTACCGTCAGGAGGATAACGTGATGTCACACTTGACAAAAATCGGCAAGCACGCGGCCGACAGACGCGGGAACTCTACTCCTCCCACGGAGAGGGGCGAGTCGCAAGCAATTTGGATGAGTGCCGTAGCCCGGGTGGAGCGCCAGCGTAACCCGGGGCCGCTCTCAACGTTGACTCAGGGATCCCGGGTTGCGCTGCGCTCCACGGCTACAAAACTCCCTAGATCGGCTGGTAGCCCAGCGAGCCGCGCAGGCGGTTGACGATGAAGGTGCCGTCGCGGTTCGACAGCACCCGCTCCAGATTGGCGCCGTCGATCTTCACATTGGCGAAGCGCGGACCGCGGCTCGCTTCCTTGAGCGACAGTGCGAACGCTTCGACCTCGGCCATGGTGGTGATCGCACGGCTGTCGGCGATGCCGCAGGCCTTGGCGACACCGACCAGGTCGACCGAAGCGGCAGTATGGCTGACCTGTCCGCCGGTCTCGCCATAGGCCTCGTTGTCGAGCACGACGATGGAGAGGTTGGCGGGCTTCTGCGCGCCGACGGTGGCGATGCTCCCGAGCCCCATCAGCATCTCGCCGTCGCCGGTGATGACGATCACCGGCAGCTCGGGTTGCGCCAGCGCGAGCCCGAGCCCGATCATGACCGCACCGCCCATGGCGCCCCAGAGATAGAAATTGCGGTCATCATCGCCGGCGGCGGCGATGTCATAGGTCGAGGCACCGAGGCCGCCGACCGCGATCGCGCCGTTACGGTCCTTCAGCAGGTGAGAGACGACCGCGCGGCGGTCCAGGAGATTGGCCTTGCTCATTTCACGAACACCTTTGCCCCGATCAGCCGCTGCGACAGCAGCACGGCGGTCGGCGTCGACGCGTTATAGGCCTGCGCTGCGCCGGCCTCGACGACCTCGCGCACTTCCTCAGGATGCGTCGCCCGCAATACCTTGACGCCGCAGAGCTCGAATGCGGCTTGCGTGTTCGACCCCATCGGCACCTGCCACGGATTGAACTCGCCCCATTCCCCGCGCATCGTCACCAGCGTCAGGAACGGAAAGCGGAAGATCTGGGTCAGCGACAGCATGTTGATGCAATTGCCGACGCCGCTCGACTGCATCAGCAGCACGCCGCGCTGGCCGCCGGCCCAGGCGCCGAGCAGCAGTGCTATGCCCTCCTCTTCCGTCGTCAGCGGAATGCCGCGCATCGTGGAGGAGCCGAGCACGCGGTCGATCAGTTGCGAATGCCCGGCGTCAGGCACGTAAGGCACCTGGCGGACATCGAAGCGCTGCAATGTCGAGAAAATCTCTTCCGGCCAGGCGGGCTGGCTGTCGGAGGCAGTTTCAGTGCGGGCGTGCATGGGCGTTTCCGAAGGGATAAGCGAGACAGGCCAACTGTAAAGCGGGCGGCACTTTCCGGAAGAACAAAAACGGCATATCAGTTCTCAAAAAGAGTATGGCACCATGACCGGAAACGCACGAGAGCTGGCTGAGAGTTTCGACCTCGAACGGTTGACGCCGGAATTCTATGCCAACCCCTATCCGACCTATCGTGCACTGCGGGATAACGCGCCGGTCAAGCGCCTGCCGAACGGCTCCTATTTCCTGACCCGCTACGACGACCTCGTCACCGCCTACAAGAGCACGAAAGCGTTCTCCTCCGACAAGAAGAAGGAGTTTTCGCCGAAATACGGCAACTCCTTCCTCTACGAGCATCACACCACGAGCCTCGTCTTCAACGACCCGCCGGCGCACACCCGCGTGCGGCGGCTGATCATGGGCGCGCTCTCGCCGCGCGCGATCGCCGCGATGGAGCCCGATCTGATCCGCCTGGTCGACGGGCTGCTCGATGCGATCGCCACCAAAGACAAGGTCGAGCTGATCGAGGATTTCGCTTCCGCGATCCCGGTTGAGGTGATCGGCAATCTGCTCGACGTGCCCCACGACGAGCGCGGTCCCTTGCGCGACTGGTCGCTCGCAATCCTGGGCGCGCTCGAGCCGGTGATCTCATCAGAGCAATTTGCGCGCGGCAACAAGGCGGTGAAGGACTTCCTCGCCTATCTGGAGACGCTGGTCGAGCGGCGCCGCGCCAAGCCGGGCAATCCCGAACGCGACGTGCTGACGCGGCTGATCCAAGGCGAAAATAATGGCGAAGATAATGGCGAGCGGCTGACCGAAAAGGAACTGCTGCACAATTGCATCTTCCTGCTCAACGCTGGCCACGAGACCACGACCAATCTGATCGGCAACGGCCTGGTGACGCTGCTGCATTACCCTGCGGAAAAGCAGCGGCTGATCTCGCAGCCCGAGCTGATCAAGACCGCGGTCGAGGAGATGCTGCGCTATGAGAGCTCGAACCAGCTCGGCAACCGCATGATCGTGGAAGAAGTCGAGCTCAGCGGCATCAAGATGCCCGCGGGCACGCCGGTGACGCTCTGCATCGGCGCCGCCAACCGCGATCCCGCGCAATTTCCGGACCCCGAGCGCTTTGACATCGCGCGTACCCCGAACCGCCACCTCGCCTTCGGCACCGGCGCCCATCAATGCGCAGGGATGGCGCTAGCGCGACTCGAAGGCGCCATCGCGATCTCGCGTTTCCTCGCCCGCTTCCCGAATTACACGCTTGCCGGCGAGCCAACACGCGGTGGCCGCGTGAGATTCCGCGGATTTTTGACCGTGCCGTGCGAGGTGAATTTGTAGGGTGGGCAAAGCGAAGCGTGCCATGACGAGCGGAATGTTGATGGTGGGCACGCTTCGCTTTGCCCACCCTACCAATCAGACCACCGATCGGTGCCTTTCGATGCAGGTCCGCAACACCTCATCCATCGGCCGGCTCCACCAATCGTTGGAAAAGATCTCGATCTCCGAATAGCCCGCATACCCTTGCGCTTCCACCGCCGCGCGAACCGATTTGATATCGATCACGCCGTCGCCCATCATGCCGCGGTCGTTGAGGATGTCCTTGGTCGGCACCAGCCAGTCGCAGACGTGAAACGCCAGCAACCGCTCCTTGCCCGCGCGTGCGATCTGGCCCATCAACTCCGGGTCCCACCAGATGTGATAGACATCGAGCGCGACGCCCAGCATGCCGCTGCGCTGCGGGTCCAGCGCATCGCAGATGTCGAGCGCCTGCTTGGTCGTGTTCACACAGGCGCGGTCGCCGGCATAGGCCGGATGCAATGGCTCGATCGCGAGCGGCAGCTTTGCCCCTCTTGCATATTCCAGCATCTCGGCGATGCCGTCATGCACCTGCGTGCGCGCTGCCACGATGTCCTTTGAGGCCGCGCTACCCGGCCGCGAATATTGCGGCAGGCCGCCGACCACAAGCACGATGCAGGAGGCGCCGAGCGCGGCGGCCTCGTCGACCGCGCGGCGGTTGTCGTCGCGCGCCTCAACCTGACGCGCAGCGTCCGCGACGAACATGCCGCCGCGGCAATAGCCTGACAATTCGAGCCCGGCGTCGCGCACCGCGCGCACGGCACGCTCGAGGCCAACGCCTGCGACCTGGTCGCGCCAGGGATCGATGGCGCGGATGCCGTGGCGCGCACAGGCCTCGATGATCTCGACCAGATTGCCCTGCTTGCGGACCGTCGCCGTGTTCAGCGACAGCCAGCGGTGATCGGAAGAAAAATCGCGCATCAGGACTCGATACCGCGCGTTGCCAGCACCGTCTTCATCCGCCGTGTCGCCAATTCCGGATTGGCGAGCAGGCCGGCCGTGTCGGCGAGGCGGAACAGTTCGGCGAGATGCAGCGTCGAGCGCGCGCTCTCCTGTCCGCCGACCATGGTGAAGTGATCCTGGTGGCCGTTGAGATAGGCCATGAAGACGATGCCGGTCTTGTAGAAGCGCGTCGGCGCCTTGAAGATGTGACGCGACAGCGGCACCGTCGGCCCCAGCACGTCGTGGAAGCCTGCCTCGTCGCCCGCGGCCAATCGCGACAGCGCGTAGGATGCCGCCGGCGCGATCGCATCGAAGATGCCGAGCAGCGCGTGAGAGAAGCCCTGCTCGTCGCCGGCGATCAGTTCAGCATAGTTGAAGTCGTCGCCGGTATACGTCCTGACGCGCGGATCGAGCCGCCGGCGCATGTCGATCTCGCGCTGCTTGTCGAGCAGCGACACCTTGACGCCATCAACCTTCGCCGCATGGCCGTTGATGATGGCAACCGCCGTGTCCATCGCCTTGTCGAGGTCAGCAGTGCCCCAATAGCCCGCCAACGCCGGATCGAACATGTCGCCGAGCCAGTGGATGATCACGGGCTCGCGGACCTGCGACAGCACGCGGTCATAGACTTTGGCGTAGTCGTCCGCGCTCCGCCCGAGCTTTGCCAACGCCCGCGAGCACATCAGGATGATGCGGCCACCGACCTTCTCGATCGCGGCGATCTGCTCCTCATAAGCGCGGATCACGTCGTCCAGCGTCTTGGCGTGCTCCACCGCGAGGTGGTCGGTGCCGGCGCCGGAAAACACCAGCGCATTGCCCTTCGCCTTGGCCGCGTTCACCGACCGCCGGATCAATTCGAGCGAGGTAGTCCAGTCGAGCCCCATGCCGCGCTGCGCGGTGTCCATCGCCTCCGCGACGCCCAGTCCCAGATCCCAGACATGTTCGCGGAACGCGATCGTCCTGTCCCAGTCGACCGCGGCAGTCAGCCACGGATCGACATCGGCGCGTGGGTCGGCCACGACATGCGCCGCCGAGAACGCGACGCGATTCAGCGTACCCTCGAGCTTGGCGGGAAACGTCCGCGAGGCCGCGAGACGATAGGTCTCGAGGCCGCCGCCCGCGGTCGGCAGTTTCAGGGAGAGCGAAGACATCGGCGGGACGAGCTTGTTCATGATCCTGTCCTCACAGCCTGATCGGTTCGACGTCGATCCAGCGCCGCTCCTTCCAGCTCTTGAGCGCGCATTCGGCAAGCTGCACGCCCTTCGCGCCTTCGAGCAGCGTGTATTTGTAGGGAGCGTCCTCGCAGACGTGGCGGATGAACATCTCCCACTGCTCCTTGAAGCCGTTGTCGTAGACGGCATTCTCAGGCAGCTTCTGCCAGTCGGCATAGAAATCGTGCAGCCGCTTCTCGTCCGGATTCCACACCGGCCGCGGCGTCGCCTGCCGCGCCTGGATCACGCAGTCGGTGAGCCCCGCCACCGCCGAGCCGTGGGTGCCGTCGACCTGGAAGGTGACGAGATCGTCGCGATAGACGCGTGTCACCCAGCTCATGTTGATATGCGCGATCACGCCGCCCTTGAGCTGGAAGGTCGCATAGGCGGAGTCGTCTGCCGTGGCTTTGTAGGCCTTGCCCTTCTCGTCATAGCGCTCGGGGATATCGGTCGTGCCGAGGCAGGAGATGCTCTGCACCTCGCCGAAGAGGTTGTCGAGCACGTAGCGCCAGTGGCAGACCATGTCGAGGATGATGCCGCCGCCGTCCTCAGTGCGGTAATTCCAGGACGGCCGCTGCGCTTCCTGCCAGCCGCCCTCGAACACCCAGTAGCCGAACTCGCCACGCACCGAGAGCATGCGGCCGAAGAAGCCGGAGTCGCGCAGGAAGGCGAGCTTCTTCAGGCCGGGAAGGAACAGCTTGTCCTGCACCGTGCCGTGCTTGAGGCCCTTGGCGTTGGCGAGCTTCACCACCGCGACCGCCTCTTCCAGATTGGTCGCGATCGGCTTCTCGCAATAGACATGCTTGCCGGCGTTGATCGCCTTGGTCAGCAGCGAGGGCCGCGCCTGCGTGGTCGCGGCATCGAAGAACACGGTGTCATTGGGATCAGCCAGCGCCTTGTCGAGGTCGGTGGTGACGCGCGCGATCTCGAAACGCTTGGCCAGCGCGCCGACTTTCTCGGCATCGCGGCCGACCAGGATCGGATCCGGCATGATGCGGTCGCCATTCGCGAGCAGCACACCGCCTTGATTGCGGATCGCGACGATCGAGCGGATCAGATGCTGGTTGAGCCCCATCCGGCCTGTGACGCCGTTCATGATCAGGCCGAGACGTTTGGTGGTCATAGTACTTGCTCCTGCAGAATTCTTGTTGTTGGCGGCGCGAACGGCGATAGGGTGGACCAATCCGGATGCACTGATGTGGCGAAGCCCGGCGTCGTCAGCGATCCCGTCAACAGATCGCCGTCATGGATGGCGAGGCGGACTTTTCCGCCGTCGCGGACATAGAGATCAGGATGCGCCGAGAGGAATGCCTCCGCCTCGGCAGTGGGCGTCTCGGCAAAGCCATCGACGTAGTGATGCCCGTTGCGCTCGGCATGGGTAACGCCGATCAATGCGCCGAGCGCGAGATCCTGCTGCACCGCGAGCCCCGCCTGGCAGGTCAGGTCCTCGCCCGAGACAAAGAACGCTTCGCCGTCCGCGCTCCATTTGGCCGCGCGCGTCGCGTTGACGATCGACTTGTAGAGGCCCTTGCAGGATTTCGAGGAGATGCCGCGATAGCCCAGCGCCCGCGCCGCCGGGAACGCGTCATAGGAATCATCGGCCTCGTCGATGATGAAGCCGCGCGCCGCCAGCGGGCCCAGCGCCGAGGCCTTCGTGATGTCGCGCGGCATCGGCTGCTCGATATAGAGCAGTTTTGCGGCGATCGGCTGCAATGCGTGATCGCGGTCGAGGCGGTCGACCAGCGTGGCGAGCGCCGCCAGGTCGGCGTATTGCTCGTTGGCGTCGAGCGTGACCTTGTAGTCATGCGGCAGCGTCGCCAGCTCGTTGCCGATCCGGATCAGCCTGGCCGCATCATGTTCGGGATCGCCGTTGAGCTTGAGCTTGAAGTAGCGCGCGCCTGCATTTTCGTTTGCGTCGGCAACGCCGCCCTCGCCTTCGACCTTGTCGTCGAGGCCGACGGTGTGCCGGATCGAGACGCGCGGAAGCCGCTTGCGCCCGGCAAGGAAAGCCGCGATTTCACCGTCCGCGAGATCGGACGACAGCCGCGCATCGATGCCGGCAATGTTCTGCGCCATGCCGTCGAAGAAGTTGACGCCGACGGCGCGAAGCAGCGCATCCAGGATCGCCTTGTCGATTTCCGCCGGTCCATAGGCTGCCGCGAGCGGCGGGATGTCGTCGCGTGCGCACGCCTCGACTTGCGCGCCGATGCAGGCCGCATGCAGGCCGAACGCGGTGTCAAAACCGGATTGCGCGAGATAGAGCTCGCGCGCGGTCAAGAGCGAACGCCGGAGTTCCTGCACCGTCTCGTCCGGCGTAAGCTGCGGCCGCTTGTCGAACCATTTCGGCACCAGGAATTCGGCACTCGCACCTAGTGCCCGCCCCTTCCCCTCAACGTCGATCTCCACCCGCACGAAAGCCTGCGGAGTCGCATTGACCACGACTGAGCCAAAGCGGAACGGCCGGGCAAAGCTCACCGGACGTTCGAACAGGGCTATATCTCGGACAACGAGACGAGGCGGCATCGAAGCTCAGTCCAGCGAGCCTTGGGTGAAGAAATGCTTGCGGATGCGCTGCACCAGCTCCATGAAGACCGGATCCGACATCGCATCCAGCGAGCGCGGTCGCGGCAGCGGCACGTCGTAGATCGCCGCGATCGCACCGGGACGCTCGGTCATCACGAGCACGCGGTCAGCCAGGAACACGGCCTCGGGAATCGAGTGCGTGATCAGGAGCACCGTCTTGCCGGTCTCGCGCTGGATCCGCATCAGCTCGACATTCATGCGCTCGCGCGTCATCGCGTCCAGCGCGCCGAACGGCTCGTCCATCAGCATGATCTTCGGGTCATGCACCAGAGCGCGGCAGATCGAAGCGCGCTGCTGCATGCCGCCGGAGAGCTGCCACGGCAGCTTCTTCTCGAAGCCTTCGAGGCCGACCAGCTTCAGAAGCTCTTTCGCCCGCGGCAGATACTTTTCCCGCGGCAGCTTCTTCATGTCGATCGGCAGCATCACATTGGAAAGGATGTTCCGCCACGGGAGCAGCAGCGCGTGCTGGAAGACGATGCCGACATTGCCGTGCGGCTTCGTCACCGGCTCGCCCTCGACCAGGATCTCGCCTGATGTCGGCGGCAGCAGCCCGGAGATCATCTTCAGCAAGGTCGACTTGCCGCAGCCGGATGGGCCGACCACGACGAAGAACTCGCCTTGGTTGATGTGGAAGTCGAGCGGCCGCAGCGACGGCACATCGCCGTCGCGCGAGCGGTAGGTCTTGGAGACTCCGGACAGCTTGATGCCGGATGCCTCGCCGGCGGCACGGTCGGAAACCAGGCGCAGATGCGCGGCCGGTTGATCCATATGGCTCTGTGTCGCCGGCTTCATTGCAGGTGCTTTCACGAGTCGCCCTTCGGCAGATAGTCGTTGGTGTAGAAGGCCTTCGGATTGGCCTTGGCCTTGGCATCGAGGCCGCCATATTCGACCATGAGGTCGACGGAGTCCTTCATGTTCTGGTCGGTGACCTGGAACGGCCGCTTGGTCTTGGTCTCTTCGGTGCGATAGAGCGGGATTGTCAGCTCAAAGCCCTGCGTCAGCGTGTCGATCTTGCCGCCCTTGGGGTTGGCATCGAGGATCGACTGCGCCGCCGCCTTCGGCTCCTTCTCGGCGGCTTCCACCGCCTTGGTCGTCGCCGACATGAAGCGGCGAACGAGATCGGCGTTCGCCTTGACGTAGTCGCTGTTGGCGATGATGCCCGAGGAGACCAGATGGATACCGTAATCGGCGAACTTGATCGGATAGACGTCCTTGCCGGTGGCGTCCTTGATCTTCATCGACTGGTCCATGACGTAGCCGAGCAACATATCAGCCTGACCGTTGATGACCGCGTTCAGCTTGGTCTGGCCGTCGCCGGCAACCGTCTGGAAATCGCTCTCCTTCAGGCCGGTCTTCTTCAGGAACAGCGGCCAGATCTGCGTCATGGAATCCGCCGGCGTGATCGCAACCGTCTTGCCCTTGATGTCCTCGGGTTTCCTGATGTTCTTGTCGATGAATCCCATCGCCGACATCGGGCTGGTCTGTAGGAGCACGCCGGTCGCGATGACGGGCGCGCCCTTCACCGCCGCGCGCATCATGGTGGGAATATCGACATAGCCGAAATTGGCGGTCTTGGCGGCCACCGCCTGCGTGGTCGCGGCCGAGCCGCGGCCTTCCTGGATTTCGAGGTCGATGCCCTCGGCGGCATAGATGCCCTTGGCCTTGCCGTAATAGAACGGCGCGTGCTCGCCATAGACATACCAATTGAGCATCAGCACCACCTTGTCGGCGGCCGATGCCGGAAGCACCGATATCGCCGTCCAGGTCAGCGTCGCCAAGACCACAGCTATCAATCGCATCTTGTTCTCCTCCCTCTCCCCAAAACCTCTTGTTGTTGTCCTTCTGAATAACTCACGAAGCGAAAATAATGTCCTCGCGCTGGCTGACATGCCAGGGAATAACCAGGCGTTCGATGCGGTCGACGATCCAGAACAGGATGACGCCGAGCAGCGCCAGGATCACCAGCGCTGCGAACATCGTCGGCAAGTCAAAGGTTCCAATCGAGCGCTGCATCACGTAGCCGATGCCGGAATTGGAGCCGACGAACTCGCCGACGACGGCGCCGACCACCGCCAGCGTCACTGACACTTTCAACCCCGAAAAGATCGCGGGCATCGCATGCGGCAGGTTGACGGCGCGGAACACCTGGAAACGGCTGCCCTGCATCGCACGCGCGAGGTCGACCATATCCGGATCGACCGACTTGAATCCCTGCACGGCCGAGACCACCACCGGAAAGAAGCCGAGCAGGAACGCCGAAATTACCTTCGGGATGATGCCGAACCCGAACCAGACCACGAACAGCGGCGCGATCGCGATCTTCGGCACGGACTGCGAGAACACCAGCAGCGGATAGACATAGCTCTCTACCGTCCTCGATCCCGCGATCAGCATCGCGACGGGAATGCCGAACAGCGCCGACAAGAGGAAGCCGCAGACCGTCGCATAGGTCGTCGGCCACGACTGCCGCAATAGTTCCGGCCAGTCCGTTCGCAGCACGGCGACGACGTCGCCCGGCGACGGGATCTGATAGGCGGGAATTTGGAACAGGCGGATGGCGAGGTCCCAAGCCGCCACGATGAACACCAGGAACAGAAATGGGCGCACCCACGCCGCATTCAGCAGCCTCGACAGGCCGCCCGCTTCCTTGCTCTCCGCCACGTTCCGCTTCCCTGCTTGACCGTTTCTCGGATTGGAAATTAACCCGTTGGATAAATACTGTCCAGCCCGATTTCGCGCGGCATTTTGAGCGCATTCGGTCGTCATGCCCGGGCTTGACCCGGGCATCCACCCTTATGGACTTGGAAAAACGTGGATGGCCGGGTCAAGCCCGGCCATGACGACGCAATGCAACAATTTCGCGCTTCGCTAAACCGCCTGCTGCGCGGTCACCTGCAGCTTCGGCGCCTTGCTCTTCCCGAACGCTGCGATCGACTTCCCCGTCAACGCCGCCAGCACCAGCGCAATCATGTGCTCCAGCCGTTCATCGCGGGCGTCCTTCGACAAGAGATCGCGGCCGAAGATCACGCTCAGCGTCGCGCTGTTGGAGAGATAGAAGAAGGCGAGCGCGGCAATCGAGATGTAGAGCTGCACCGGATCGACCGCGGCACGGAAATCGCCGCTCTTCACGCCGCGTGTCACCACGGTGCGGATCATCTCGACGAACGGCGAATGCATCGATTTGACCTTGGTCGAACGCTTCAAATGCCGCGCTTTCGCAAGGTTCTCGGTATTCAGCAGCGCGAGGAATTCCGGATTGCGGATGAAATAGTTCCAGGTGAAATCGATCAGCCGCGCGATCGCCTCCGGCGGCTCGAGATGCTCGAGATCGAGCCCGCGTTCCTCGGCGCGGATCTTCTCATAGGCGCCTTCGAGCACCTCGAGATAGAGATCCTCCTTGTTGCCGACGTGGTAATAGAGCATGCGCTTGTTGGCGCCGGCCTGCTTGGCGATGCTGTCGACGCGCGCGCCGGCGAGCCCATGAGCGGCGAACTCCGCCTTCGCCGCTTCGAGGATGCGCAGCCGCATCCCCTCGGGGTCACGCTGCCACTTCAGAGTTCGCTTTGCCTTGGCCAATCGGATCGCTCAATTCAGTCGGAACATTGGATGTAGCACGGCTGAGAGCGTTTGAGAATGAATCTCCGCGGTCACGCTGACGTAGGGTGGGCAAAGCGGAGCGTGCCCACCATCGCGAGCGCGACGCTAGAGGGTGGGCACGGCGCAAGTGCGCCTTTGCCCACCCTACGACTGGCGCGAGGCGTGAGAGAAGCGTTACGCCACCTGCGGCGGCGACGGCTGCACCAGCAGCGTCGGGACGCTGCAGGTGCCGGTGCGCACGGTCGTCACACGCGTGCCCGGCTTGCGGCCGGTGCGGATCTCCGAAACGTCGACGCCGGCGGCAACGAGCCGGGCATGGGTGGCGTCGATGTCGGTGACGCGCCAGCAGATGCCGCGCAGGCGGTCCGGCGCATCGGCCTCCGTTTTGCCGGGCTTGTGCGCGACCTCGACGATCAAATCGCCGCAGCGGAAGAACATCAGCCGGCCCCAATCTGCGTGCGAACGATCGAGCGCCATGTCGAGGCCGAGGCGCGCGCCATAGAGCGCCGCGGCGCATTCGGGATCGGCGGTCGCAACGACCACATGATCCATCGCGGTGATCCCTGCAGGCTGGGTGCGGACCGAGAGCGGGCGCTCGTGCTCGCGCTCGAGGAAGAACATCCGCACGCCGCGCGTTGCATCGGTGGCGGCGCGGGTGCGCTTCCACGACAGCGTCGCGCCGGAGATCTCGTCCTGGCTCTCCACCTCCGAGACCGGCTCCGGCCGCAGCGTCAGCCGCTCCAGCCTCCGATGCATCTTTTCGATGTCATTGGTGCGGAAGCACAGGCTCGCGAGCCCCTCGCCCTGCGATGCCAGCACGGCGCGGATCCGCGCGGCATTCTCGCCCTCCCCACTCGGCGCCATCAATTCCACCGACGTGTTGTCGAGCGTGAACAGCACCCGCGCGGCACCGTCGCTGACGCTCTTCCACGCTGGCGAACGCGCGAACAGGGTCTCGTAGGCCGCCGTCGCCGCCTCGATATCGCCGGTGAGGACGACGACATGGTCGAGCGCGGTGATCATGGGAACAGCCCTCGCGTATTCTTAGCGGCCCGGACCTTCTCCACGCCGATCGCCATCGCCGCGGTGCGATGCGAGATGTTGTCTGCCTTGGCGCGCTTCAGCATCGTCTCGAATGCGCGGTCGAGGATCTGGTATTCACGCCGCATCACCTCCTCCTCTTCCCAGAACAATTGCTGCAGGTCCTGCACCCATTCGAAGTAGCTGACCACCACGCCGCCGGAATTGCAGAGTATATCGGGAATGAGGAAGATTTCATTGCGCTTGTCCAGGACAAGATCAGCCTCCGGCGTGGTCGGACCGTTAGCGCCTTCCGCCAGCACGCGGCACCTGAGCTTGCCGGCGACGCGAGCGTCGATCACGCGCTCCATCGCCGCCGGCACCAGCACGTCGCAGGGCAGCGTCAGCACCTCGGCAGGATCGAAATGCAGTTCGTTGGAGAAGCCGGCGATGCTGCCATGCAGTTGCGCATGGTGCATCAGCGCGGGGATGTCGAGGCCTTTCTCGTCATAGAGCGCGCCGGTGTGGTCGGAGACCGCCGTTATCTTGAGCCCGTAATGATGTAGTTCCAGCGCCGCATAGGAGCCGACATTGCCGAAGCCCTGGACCACGGCGGTGGCGCCGGAGGGATTGATCGCAAGCTCCTTCAGCACCCGCCTCGCGAGATAGGCGACGCCGCGCCCGGTCGCCTCGCGCCGGCCGAGGGTGCCACCGGAGGAGACCGGTTTGCCCGTGACGATCTCGGTCACGGTCTGGCCCTGGTACATCGAATAGGTGTCCATGAACCAGGCCATCACCTGCTCATTGGTACCCATGTCCGGGGCCATCACGTCAGTATGCGGGCCGACGAAGGGAATCATCTCCTGCATGTAGCGACGCGACAGCGATTCCAGTTCGCGCTTGGAGATCTGGGTCACATCGACATTGACCCCGCCCTTGGCGCCGCCATAGGGCAGGCCGACGAGGGCGCATTTCCAGCTCATCCAGATCGCGAGTGCGGCGACCTCGCCGATATCGACGGAGGGCGCAAAGCGGGTGCCGCCTTTGGTCGGGCCCATGGTGAGGTGGTGCTGGACGCGATAGCCCTCGAACACCGCCACCGTGCCGTCGTCGCGGTGGATCGGGCAGGAGACGGTGACCGACCGCTTCGGCATCAATAGCCGCGCGCGCTCGTCCATGGGGATTTCGAGATGGTTGGCGATCACGGTGAACTGGTTCGCCGCCATCTCGAACACCGGCCCGGAATATACAGTCATCGCCCTACCCCCATTGTCTTACAACCAGGAACTTAAGACAGCCGCCGTCCGTTATCGGACGGCATGCTGACAAAACCGGGAACGGTGGTAGTCCCCCGACTTGGCCATCTCAAGCCGCAAAGACGGCATGGTTGCGAATAATTTCAGCGAACGCACATAATATCCGGTGCTAAGCTGAAGCTGCCGCCGGGATCACCCATCACCCCACGACGGAAAACGAATGCAGGCTCTCTTCATCGGACAGACCTATATCGACGTCACCTTCATCACCGACCATCTGCCGACCGGCGACGAGAAACATGTGGCGGACGCCTATGCGGTCTCCTTCGGCGGCAATGCCGTCACTGCGGCATTTTGCTGCGCCAAGCTCGGCATCGTGCCGGACCTGATCGCCACGATGGCCAACGACTGGCTGGGGCGGATGTTCTGGGACATGGCCGCGAAATACGGAATCTCCGTCCATCCGCGCAAGGTCAACTCGTCCTCGCTGTCCTTCATCATGCCGAAGGATGGCAAGCGCGCCATCGTCCGCTGCCGCGACGACGAGCATATCCATCCCTTCCCGCTTTTGAACCTGAAGGGCTGCCGCGCGCTGCATATCGACGGCCACCAGCCGGACGCTGCCATCCATTATGCAAAGCTTTGCCGCGAGGACGGCATCCTGACCTCGCTCGATGGCGGCGGCCTGCGCACCAACACCCATGAGCTGTTGGAATACATCGACGTCGCGATCGTCGCCGAGCGCCTTTGCGAACAGATGGACCTGACGCCGGAAAAGATGCTCGATTATCTCAAGGGCCGCGGCTGCCGGGTTGGCGGTGTGACGCAGGGTGAGAAGGGCCTGCTATGGTATGACGAGGCCGGCGTGGTTCGCACCATCCCAGCGCTGCCGATCCCGCGCGAGCGCGTGATCGACACTAACGGCGCCGGCGACGTGTTCCACGGCGCCTATATCTATTCCTACCTCGCGCATCCCGGCAAAACCTGGAAGGATCATTTCGAGTTCGCGCGGGCCGCCTCGACCTACAAGATCCAGAAGCTCGGCAACGAGGCGGGACTACCCTCGCTTGCCGACATCGAAGCGGTGAAGCAGGAGTTCCAGGTTGGCGCGTAACGTCAGCGCATAAGGGAGCGCTTGTCAGCATGGGGCGTGTTTTTGTCGCCGGCAGCATCAACATGGATGTGGTCGCGACCGCCGAGCGCCACCCGCGCGTCGGCGAAACCGTCGCGGGCAGCGCCGTGCTGTATTTCCCAGGTGGCAAAGGCGCCAACCAGGCTGTCGCCGCCGCCAAGCTCGGCGCGCCAACCACGCTGATCGGCCGGCTGGGCAAGGACGCTTTCGGAGCGCAGTTGCGGACGTTCCTCGCAGCCCAAGGCGTCGACCTCAGCTTCGTCAAGGACACGCCCGAGACGCATACGGGCACCGCGATCATCACCGTTGCGGATGCGGACAACACCATCGTCGTGGTGCCCGGCGCGAATGCGCTGGTCGATGCCGACGATGTCGCGATGCCCGTGCTGGCAAAGGGCGACATTGCGGTGAGCCAGTTCGAAATCCCGCAGGCGACCATCGTCGCCTTCTTCAAGAGCGCCCACGCCGCCGGCGCCACCACGGTCCTCAATCCGGCACCGGCCAGGCAATTCGATAACGAATTGCTCGACCTCGTCGATATCCTCGTCCTCAACGAGACCGAGCTCGGCTTCCTGACGGGGCGCGAGCTGCGCGACAGCGACGATTACACCCGCTTCATCGATGCAGCCCGTTCACTGGCGGGGAGCGACAAGATCATCTGCGTCACGCTCGGCAAGCGCGGCGTGCTCGCGCTGGCAGAAGGTGAGCCGCTGATGGCACCGGGGCGCGAGGTCAAGGCGATCGACACCACGGGCGCGGGTGATTGCTTCGTCGGCGCACTGGCCTCGCAACTCGCGGGCGGCAGCAATCTTCGCAACGCGCTGAGCTACGCGAACGTCGCAGCATCCATCTGCGTGCAACGAATGGGCGCTGCCCCGTCGATGCCGACGGCGGCAGAGGTAACACGTGTGCTGGATGCGTAGGGTGGGCAAAGGCGCGTCAGCGCCGTGCCCACCATTTTACGCTCCGCAAGGGATGGTGGGCACGCTGCGCTTTGCCCACCCTACGAATTCACGCCAATGCGCTCTTGAGATCGAAGCTTGGATCGGCCGCCTGTTCCGGCGAGATCGAGCGATTGGCGCCGAGCAATCTCCGGCCGAACATGTGATCGCCGGCGCGGTTGACGGATTCGATGCCAACGAGGTGGCCGTCGCGGTAACAAAATGCCGAGAACTGCCCCTGCGCGCGGTCACCGCGCACCACGACGCGATCATAGCCCGTGGTCAGGCCCGCCATCTGCAATTTGTCCGGTCCCTGGTCGCTCCAGAACCATGGCAGCCCATCATAGGCCTTGGCATTGCCCGTGAGCCGCGCGGCGACGCAGCGCGCATGGTCGGTCGCGTTCTGTACCGACTCCAGCCGCAGCGAGCCGCCGAACCGCTCGCTCTTGTAGAGCGCGCAATCGCCGATGGCCGAGATATTCGGATCCGAGGTGAGCAGGTGCTCGTCGACGATGATGCCGGATGCCGCCGGCAAGCCGGCTTCCGCCGCGATCTCGACATTCGGCAATACGCCGACGCCGACCACGACGAGGTCGGCAGGGATATGCCGGCCATCGCTGAGGCTGACGCCGGTCACCCTGGCGCCATCGGCCTCGATGCTCGTGACCTGAACGCCGAGATGGATACGGATACCCGTGGTCGTGTGCCGCGAGTGGAAATAGTCGGAGATTTCCGCCGTCACCGCACGCGCCATGACACGCCCCGCCAGTTCGACCACATCGACCTCGAGGCCTTTCGCGCGCGCGGTCGCGGCGAACTCCAGCCCGATGAAGCCGGCACCGATCACGACGACGCGCAGGCCGGGCTTGAGCAGATGCCGCAGCGCCTCGCTCTCGTCCAGGGTGCGGAGATAGCGCACCGCTTCCAGATTGGCATTGGGGATATCGAGCAGCCGGTTGCGCGCGCCGGTCGCAAGCACCAGGTGACCGTAATCGAGCGGCGCGCCGGAATGGAGCGTGAGCTTTCGCCCGACCCGGTCGATCGAAACGGCACGGTCGGTAATCAACTCGATGCTCTGGTCGAGATAGAATTTTCCTGGTCGGAACATCAGCGTCTCCGGCCCGCCGGTTCCCTTGAGGTAAGCCTTGGACAAGGGGGGCCGCTGGTATGGCAAATGGCCTTCGTCATTGAGGAGCGCGATGCGCTCGGCAAAGCCGTCCTGCCGCAGGGAAGCTGCCAGCTGGAAGCCGGCATGCCCAGCGCCGACGATGATCACCGGTCCTGCCGTCATCGCGACAGTCCGTTTGCAGACGCACAGGAGCAACCCATGCCGTTTCCTCTCTCCGCTGATGTGGCTTGCTCGCCTTGTCCTCGCGGCGCTCGTGTCCGCGTCTCAGACGATGGCGGGCGCCATTTGGCCCCATGCTTTGCCGCGACGCAAGAGCGTTTCCAGCGGCGAAACGAAATAAGGCGTCATTTTGGGGCGGCTGGGATTGTCACTCCTCCCCTCGGCGACTTAAATGCCCGAAACGCCCTGACTGGGAGGCCCCTCATGCCGACACCCGACGTTACTACCACCGAACCGGCGCTGCTCAACATCGACGGCGCGATTGCCACGATCACGCTCAACCGGCCGGCGGCCTTCAACGCGATTGATCTGTCAATCGCAAAGAAGCTCGAGCAGTTTGGCGCTGAAGTCGAGGGCAACAACAATATCCGCGTGCTGGTGATCGAAGGCGCAGGCCGCGCTTTCTGCGCCGGCGGCGATCTGCAAACCATTGGCGCGGCAGTTGAGGCCAATGACGTCAACTCGGTCGTCGGCGAGCTGCTCAAGCACTATCACACCTTCATTGCGACGCTCCGGCGGATGCCTAAGCTCGTGCTGGCGAGCGTGCATGGTTCGGCGGCCGGCGCCGGCCTGTCGCTTGCCTTTGTTGCCGACCTCTGCATCGCGGCCGAAGACGCCCGCTTCACGCCTGCCTATGCCAAGATCGGCGTCTCGCCCGACGGCGGCGGCACCGTCGGCCTTGCCGCGAGCGTCGGTCCCCGTCGGGCCATGCAGATCTTCCTGGCCGAGGACGGTTTTTCGGCGGCGCAGGCTTACGATTGGGGTCTCGTCGCGAAGGTCGTTCCGGCGGTCGAGCTGAAAGCCGCGACGCGCGAGTTCGCGCTGAGGCTCGCGCAGAACGCGCCGGCTGGACTTGCCGCGACAAAGGCCTTGATCCACCGCGCCCCGACAACGCCGATCCAGGCGCAGCTCGATGCCGAGCGCGATGCCATCATCAACTGCATGCAATCGGACGAATTTCGCATCGCTGTGAAGAAATTCACCAGCAAGTCGAAATAGGTTGGAGTCCTACTCCTTCCCGCCAACACGCATGAAATCGAAATCGCAGCCTTCGTCGGCCTGCAGGATGGTTTCATTGAACAGGTGCGCATAGCCGCGCTTGGCCCAGTCGGGCGTAGCCCGCTGCGGCAGCGCGGCGCGGCGCTTCTGCAATTCGGCCTCGTCGACCAGAAGATCGATGCGGCGCTTTGCGACGTCGAGCTGGATCATGTCGCCGTTCTTCACGAGCGCCAGCGGACCGCCGACGGCGGATTCAGGCGTGATATGCAGCACGATGGTGCCGAATGCCGTACCGCTCATACGCGCATCCGAAATCCGCACCATGTCCTTTACACCGGCCCGCGCAAGCTTCCTGGGGATCGGCAGATACCCAGCCTCGGGCATTCCGGGCGCGCCCTTGGGCCCGGCGTTGCGCAGCACCAGCACGTCGTCGGCGGTGACATCCAATTCGGGATCATCGACGCGGTGCGTCATATCCTCCACGGATTCGAACACGACCGCGCGCCCGGTATGCTGCAACAGCTTCGGACTGGCCGCTGACTGCTTGATGACCGCACCGCGCGGCGCGAGATTGCCGTGCAGGATCGCCATGGCGCCCTCGGCCTTGATCGGATTCTGGCGCGAGCGGATCGCATCCTGCCCCGGCACCTCCTCGGCCGTCGCGACCACTTCGCGCAGCGTCTGCCCGGTGATGGTCCTCGCATCGAGATCGATGAGATCGCCGAGTTGCGCCATCAGTTTCGGCACGCCGCCGGCGTGGTGGAAATGCTCCATGTAATGCTCGCCCGACGGCTTCAGGTCGACCAGCACCGGCACCTCGCGGCCGAGCTTGTCGAAAGCTTCGAGGTCGATCTTGTATGGCGAGCGATGTGCGATGGCAGTCAGATGGATGAGACCGTTGGTCGAACCGCCAATCGCCTGCATCACGACCTGCGCATTACGGAACGACGCCGGTGTCAGAATCTCGCTCGGCTTCGGCCCCTTGGCCTTTGCCATCGCGGCGGCGACCCTGCCGCTCGCTTCCGCCGAACGGAATCGCTCAGCGTGCGGCGCAGGGATGGTCGCGCTCATCGGCAGCGACAGGCCGAGCGCCTCGGTGACGCAGGCCATGGTGGAGGCGGTGCCCATCACCATGCAGGTGCCGACCGATGGCGCGAGCCGGCCATTGACCGCCTCGATCTCGTTGTCGTCGATCTCGCCGGCGCGATATTTGCCCCACAGCCGCCGGCAATCGGTGCAGGCGCCGAGCACTTCGCCCTTGTGATGGCCGACCACCATCGGCCCGACGGGAATGACGACCGTCGGCAGATCGGCGCTGACGGCGGCCATGATCTGCGCCGGCAGCGTCTTGTCGCAGCCGCCGATGACAACGACCGCGTCCATCGGCTGGGCGCGGATCATCTCCTCCGTATCCATCGCCATCAGATTGCGCAGATACATCGAGGTCGGATGCGCAAAGCTTTCCGCGATCGAGATCGTCGGGAACACGAACGGCATCGCGCCTGACAGCATCACGCCGCGCTTCACCGCCTCGAGGATTTGCGGGACGTTACCGTGGCAGGGATTGTAGTCGCTATAGGTGTTGGTGATGCCGACGATCGGACGGTCGAGCGCGTCGTCCGAATAGCCCATCGCCTTGATAAAGGCCTTGCGCAGGAACAGGGAGAACCCGGCGTCGCCATAGCTCGTCAGCCCCTTGCGCAGTCCTTCAGCCATTTCTTCATCCTCTCGTCTTGTTGCGGGCACTAACGGAGTGCGGCGGCCGTTGTCAACGTCGGATGCCTGAGCGCATCACTTCCAGTCGATGACCCGGCTTTTGTCGCCGTCGAACTCGATGCCGCAGAACGCGCCGCCCTGGTAGAAGTCGCCGACGGGATCGGGCGGCAGTTTGGCCTGCTCAGCCATCGCATGTTCCCGGAAATCTTCCGCGCGGCCGGTCGGGCGGTAGCCGAGATCGTAGGCACGGTGATTGTCCCACCAGGCGCGCTCGTTGTAGGAGGCGCCGTAAAAGATCTCGAAATGGATGCCGGGATGCTCGAGCCCGGTGCGGCAGAGCTGCACCAGATCCTCCGGCTTCAGCCAGATCGAGAGCCGGCGATGATCGAGCGGTTTGTCACCAAAATTGCCGATCCGCAGGCAGGTCACCTTCAATCCATGCTTGTCGGCATAGAGCGCGCCCACAGCTTCGCCAAACACCTTGCTGACGCCGTAGCGGCTGTCGGGACGTGCCGTCACATCGGTACCGATGCGGTGATGGCGCGGATAGAAGCCGACCGCGTGGTTCGAGGAGGCGAAGATCACGCGCTTCACACCCTTTTTGCGAGCGGCCTCGAACAGATTGTAGCAGCCGATGATGTTGGACTGGAGGATAGAGTCCCAGGGGCCCTCGACCGAATAGCCGCCGAAATGCAGGATGCCGTCGACGCCTTCGCAGATCGCCTCGACCTGTTCGAGATCGGCGAGATCGGCAGCCTTGAACGTTTCGTTTGCGCCGAGATCGGCCGGCGTCTTGAGATCGCTGAGCACGAGGTCGGGATAGATCGGCGGCAGCAGCTTGCGCAGGCTGGTGCCGATACCGCCGGCCGCGCCGGTCATCAGGATGCGTGGCATTTCGTCTCCCGTTTCTTCCCTCGTTGTTTCAGCCGATTTGCGGTCGGTGTCCGACAATGATAGCAAAATGAGGCGCGAGGAAACATCACAACGAGAACAGCAAATGTCCGATACGTATTCCGCCGGCTGGCGTCCGGCGACGTTCTATCCTGATCCCGCGATCCATGCGCTCGATCCGCGCTTCGAGAAATACTGGCTCAAGCTCTCGGCAGTAGAGCGGCTGGCCACCGGCCTGCGCTGGGCCGAGGGTCCGGTCTGGTTCGGTGACGGGCGTTATCTTCTGTGCAGCGATATCCCCAACCAGCGCATCATCAAGTGGGAAGAGGAAACCGGCGCGGTCAGCAATTTCCGTAAGCCCTCCAACTTCGCCAACGGCAACACCCGCGACCGGCAGGGTCGGCTCGTCACCTGCGAGCACGGCGGCCGCCGCGTGGTGCGCACCGAGTATGACGGATCGATCACGGTGTTGATGGACTCCATCAACGGCAAACGGCTGAACTCGCCCAATGACGTTGTCGTGAAGTCCGACGGCTCGATCTGGTTCACTGATCCCACCTTCGGCTTGCTCGGCAACTACGAAGGCTACAAGGCCGAGTCCGAGATCGATGCCAACGTCTACCGGATCGACGGCGAGACCGGCAAAGCGACCATCGTCGCCGAGGGCGTTTTGGGGCCGAACGGTCTGTGCTTCTCGCCGGATGAAAAGATCCTCTACATCGTGGAATCCCGCGGCGTACCGAACCGCAAGATCCTTGCCTATGACGTCGCGCCCAGTGGCGACAAGATTGCCAACAAGCGGGTCTTCGTCGATGCCGGCCCGGGCACGCCCGACGGCATGCGTTGCGACATCGACGGCAACCTCTGGTGCGGCTGGGGCATGGGCGATCCCGAACTCGACGGCGTCGTCATCTTCGCGCCCGACGGCGTCATGATCGGCCGTATCGCCTTGCCGGAGCGCTGCGCCAACCTCTGCTTCGGCGGATTGAAGCGCAATCGCCTGTTCATGGCCGCAAGCCAGTCGATCTATGCGCTTTACGTCAACACGCAAGGCGCGCTCGGCGGGTAGAAACACGGCGCCGGGGCGAAGGCCCCGGCGCCGCAATAGTGTCGTGAAAGGCTTACGCCGCGTTGAAGCCGGCGACGGCCTTCACCTCGAGATATTCTTCGAGGCCGAACTTGCCCCATTCGCGGCCGTTGCCGGACTGCTTGTAGCCGCCGAACGGCGCGGTCCGCTCGTTCGGCACGCCCTGCAGGTTGACGTTGCCGGCGCGGATCTGGCGGCCGACCTTGCGCGCGCGCTCCACCGTACCGGCGGAGACGTAGCCCGCAAGACCATAGGGCGTGTCGTTGGCGATACGGACGGCGTCTTCCTCGTCCTTGGCGCCGATGATGGTCAGCACCGGCCCGAAGATTTCCTCGCGGGCGATCGTCATCTCGTTGGTGACGTCGGCGAAGATGGTCGGACGGACGTAGAAGCCCTTGTTGACGCCCTCGGGCAGGCCCGGGCCGCCGGCAACAAGCGTTGCGCCTTCGTCGATGCCCTTCTTGATCAGCGCCTGGATCTTGTCCCACTGGCCGCGGTTGACGACCGGGCCGATGGTGGTGCCGTCGCCGCGGGGATCGCCGGCCTTGGTCTTGTCGGCGACGCCCTTGGCGATCGCGGCCACTTCCTTCATCTTCGACAGCGGCACGATCATCCGCGACGGCGCGTTGCAGGACTGGCCGGAATTGTTGAACATGTGCATCACGCCGCCAGTCACAGCCTTCACGAGGTCGGCGTCGTCGAGGATGACGTTCGGCGACTTGCCGCCGAGTTCCTGGCTGACGCGCTTCACGGTCGGCGCGGCGCGCTTGGCGACATCGACGCCGGCGCGGGTCGAGCCGGTGAACGAGATCATGTCGATGTCAGGATGCTCGCTCATCGCAGCGCCGACCTCAGGGCCGAGGCCGTTGAGCAGGTTGAACACGCCCTTCGGCACGCCGGCTTCATCGAGGATTTCGGCGAAGATCAGCGCCGAGGTCGGCGTGAACTCGGACGGCTTCAGGATCATGGTGCAGCCGGCCGCGAGCGCCGGCGCGACCTTGCAGGCGATCTGGTTCAAGGGCCAGTTCCAGGGCGTGATCATGCCGATGACGCCGACCGGCTCGCGCACGATCACGGCGGTGCCCATGGTCTCCTCGAACTCGTACTTCTTGAGCACTTCTAAAGTATTCATGAGATGGCCGAGGCCGGCGCCGGCCTGCAGCTTCTCCGCCATCGGCAGCGGGGCGCCCATCTCGTCGGAGACGGCGGCGCCGATCTCCTTCATGCGGCGCTTGTAGATTTCGACGACCTTGGTCAGCAGCGCGACGCGCTCCTCGCGGCTGGTCTGCGAATAGGTCTCGAAGGCGCGCTTGGCGGCAGCCACCGCCTTGTCGACGTCGGCCTTGGAGCCGAGCGCCACTTCGTACATCGCCTCTTCGGTCGCCGGATTGATGACGGGGGTGGACTTCTTGACGACGGGATCGACCCAGGCGCCGTCGATATAGAATTGCAGGCGGTTGACCATCGGAAACCTCTTGTGCGGGGCGTATGGAGAACAGAACGGAAGCGTTCGGCAGGCATCCTTGCACGAAAGCTTGATGAGTTGAACCCGCCATATGCGGTGCGCCGACAGGCGGCGGATACCGGATATAAGATCAGCCCCGCGATGGTGGCAAGCCTCCTCCACGGTCATTCCGGGATGCGCCCGCTTGGGCGCAGGCCCGGAATCCATTTCACCACAATACGCGCAGCTAAATGGATTCCGGGTTCGCGACTTCGTCGCGCCCCGGAATGACGCGCCCCACACCAACACATCCGTTATACCGCCATTTTGCGGTGCCGCACCGGGGCGCCGACGGTTACCGTTTCGGCGGCGTCGATGATGGCGTTGGCGTCGATGCCGTGGTGGCGGTAGAGGTCGCCGATCGAGCCGGTCTGGCCGAAATGCTCCACGCCCAGCGCCTCGACGCGATGGCCGCGCACGCTGCCGAGCCAGCCGAGCGAAGCCGGATGGCCGTCGAGCACGGTGACGAGACCGCAGTCGCGGTGCAGGGCCGAGAGCAGCTTTTCGACATGGCTGAGATGCTGCACGCCGCGCCGGTCGCGGCGCAAATTCCGTGCCGCGGTCCATCCGGCATGGAGCCGGTCGGCGGAGGTGATCGCAAGCAGGCCGACATCGCGATGGCTCTCGCCGATGAAGCCAACCGCCTCGATCGCCTCCGGCCCGACCGCGCCGGTATAGGCGACCACGATATCGCAGTTCGGCCCCGGCCGCCGCAGCCAATAGGCGCCGTCGGTGATGTCGCGCTGCAGCTCGCCCGTCATGATCCGCTGCGGCTGCTCGATGGTGCGGGTCGACAGCCGCAGATAGACCGAGCCGCCGTCGGCGCCCTCGCGCTGCATGTGCTGGAAGCCGAAAGCCATCATCACCGCGAGTTCGTCGACGAAGGCAGGCTCGAACGCGGCGAGCCCATCCTGGCCGATGCCGATCAGCGGCGTCTTGATCGACTGATGCGCGCCGCCTTCGGGCGCCAGCGTCACGCCTGACGGCGTCGCCGCCACCATGAAGCGCGCATCCTGGTAGCAGGCATAGTTCAGCGCATCGAGGCCGCGCTCGATAAAGGGATCATAGAGCGTGCCAACCGGCAGCAGCCGCTCGCCGTTGATCTGGTGCGACAGCCCAAGCGCCGAGAGCAGGATGAACAGGTTCATCTCGGCGATGCCGAGCTCGAAATGCTGTCCCTTCGGCGAATATTCCCAGGTGTAGGCGGAGGGGATCTTCTCCTGCCGGAACAGATCGTGGTTCTCCGCCTTTGCGAACAGGCCGCGGCGGTTGACCCAGGCGCCGAGATTGGTCGACACGGTGACGTCGGGCGACACCGTGACGATGCGCGCGGCGAGCGCGCTGTCGCCGCGGGCGATCTCGTTCAGCACCAGACCAAAACCCTGCTGCGTCGACATCTGCGCCGACGGCTTGAAGGCGAGCTGCGGCGGCACCTCAATCTCAGGCGCTTCCAGCCGACGACGCCCCTCGCGGTTGAACGGCGCCTCGCCAAGGAACGCTTCGAGCGCGGCCGGATCCTGCGACAGGCCTTCGAACTTTTCCCATTCGTGGCCCGGGCGGATGTTCTGGCTGGCGCGCCACTTCTCCATCTGTGCGACCGTCATCAGGCCGGCGTGATTGTCCTTGTGGCCCTGGAACGGCAGGCCGACGCCCTTGATGGTGTAGGCGATGAAGCAGACCGGGCGATCATGGTCGATCGATTCGAACGCCTCGATCATGCTCGCCATGTCATGGCCGCCGAGATTGGACATCAGCGCCAGCAGTTCTTCGTCGCTGCGACGGTCGATCAGGGCCGAGACCGGTCCCTGGTCGCCGATGTCGTCCTGCAGATGCTTGCGGAAGGCGGCGCCGCCCTGGAAGCAGAGCGCGGCATACATCTGGTTCGGGCAGTTATCGATCCAGCGCTTCAACGCCTCCCCGCCCGGCTCGGCGAAAGCCTCGAGCATCAGCTTGCCGTATTTGACGATCACCACGTCCCAGCCGAAGTTGCGGAACATGGTTTCGAACTTGGCCCACAATCCTTCGCGCACGACGGCATCGAGCGACTGCCTGTTGTAGTCCACCACCCACCAGGTGTTGCGCAGGCCGTGCTTCCAGCCCTCCAGCAGCGCCTCGAAGATGTTGCCTTCGTCCATCTCGGCGTCGCCGACCAGTGCGATCATGCGGCCCTCGGGCCGGTCCTTCATCCAGCCATGCGATTTGACGTAGTCCTGCACCAGCGAGGCGAACAGCGTCTGCGCCACGCCGAGCCCGACCGAGCCGGTGGAGAAATCGACGTCATCGACATCCTTGGTGCGCGACGGATAGGACTGCGCGCCCTTGTAGCCGCGGAAATTCTCCAGCTTCTCGCGGGACTGATGCCCGAACAGGTACTGGATCGCATGGAACACCGGGCTCGCATGCGGCTTCACGGCGACGCGATCCTGCGGGCGCAGCACCGAGAAATAGAGCGCCGACATGATGTTGGCGAGCGAGGCTGACGATGCCTGATGGCCGCCGACCTTCAGCCCATCGGCGTTGGGGCGGATATGGTTGGCGTGATGGATCGTCCAGGACGACAGCCAGAGCACTTTCCGCGCCAGCGCGGACAACAGTTCCAGGCGAGCGGGCGCAATTCCCATGACCATGCTCCGGGCGTGATTCAATATGCGCCGATTTTAGCGGGGGAGCCATCGGCAAAAATCTCAAATCCTTGCGACATACCTTCCAGGATTGGGATAAATTCCCACGTCCTGCCTCCAAACTGCGAGTTCATCCCAATGCCAGCGCTAGACGCCATCGACCGCAAGATCCTGAGCCTGCTGCAGACCGACAGCCGCATGACCATGCAGGAACTCGCCGACAAGGTCGGCCTGTCGGTCTCGCCGTGTCACCGCCGCGTGAAGCTTTTGGAGCAGCGCGGCGTGATCACGCGCTATATCGCGACCGTCGACCAGAAGGCGCTGGGACTGCATGTCTCTGTCTTCATCTCGATCAAGCTGGCGCGGCAGAAGGAGGAAGACCTCAACCGCTTCGCGCGCGCGATCTCGAAATGGGACGAGGTTCTGGAATGCTATCTGATGACGGGAAACCGCGACTATCTCCTGCGCGTCGTCGCCGCCGACCTCTCCTCCTATGAGGCCTTCCTGAAGAACAAGCTGACGCGGCTCGACGGCATCGCCTCGATCGAGTCGAGCTTTGCATTGAGCCAGGTGAAGTACTCGATCGCGCTGCCGGTGTGAGGCGGAGCTACGATTCCGTAGGATGGGTAGAGCGCAGCGAAACCCGTCATTCGCGCAGCTTGCTCCATCGCGATGGGTTTCGCTTCGCTCTACCCATCCTACGATGTCGTCCCCAGCGAAGGCGGGGACCCATAATCACAGGGAGATGTTGTGGCGCGAGCCACCACTCTTTCCACCGTCATTGCGAGCGCAGCGAAGCAATCCATTTCTCCGCAAGCGGCACTATGGATTGCTTCGCTGCGCTCGCAATGACGGGGATGGGTTCGGATTCAAATTTCAAACAGCGTGAGGATGTGAGTTCGCGTTCTCGCAGCACGACGTGCCCGAGCTTTGCTTCAGTTTCCGCCCTCGCATCGATCAGAGGGCGCAGGGAAAGCCGGGTGCTGGTTGCACCCGTGGGTCCCGTGCAACAAAAAGCACGGGGGTA
>NZ_JAQMIL010000035.1:0-90124 GCF_029990105.1 Bradyrhizobium sp. Arg237L
GCCGAGACAAAGCGGCTCCATCTTCGCCCATTGGCCGTCAGTCAAAACGAATCGTTCCATCCAAAGCTTGACTCACAGCCAAGCACGAATGAGAATCCTGAATCCCAACAGACCCTAGACAATCCTATCCGGCGCGAATTCCATCTTTTCACATTGCTGTGGGGGTCTAGGCCCACCGCATTGCAGCAGGCTAGGCCCGAACACATCAATTTTCCACGGCGAACGCTCCACATCCCTAAGCCCAAGGGAGGCAGCAAGCGAGCGTTCGACATCCCGCTGTCTCGGGAAATGATCCTGAGCCTCATTCGGGTGCTTCGTTTCGGCAGGCAAATCCATCCGTCTCAGGCGCAAGAATGGTTGTTCCCAGCTGAGAGCGCCTCAGGACACTTGGCGGAAACAAAGGAGGATCGAGATATCTTGTCAAAATGGGGCAATGACCTTCGTCAAACATTTCGGACAATTGCCACCGCTGCTGGCGTTTCCGAGTTCGACGCCAAGCTCCTCATGAACCATTCAATCCCTGGTGTGAACGCAGGTTATGTCACTCGACACAAGCTAGTTGAAGACCACCTGCGCAGCCAACAACAAGCCATCAGTACCGTCGTGTTTTCCGGACTCGGTAAGCTGCTTGCAGAACAGGAAGCTCTGATCAATTGGCTTGGCCACGGGGCAAGCCGAAAAGCCGTAACCCAATTCCGATTGGAGCCAAGGACTCTTGACGAGGAGCAAGAAAGAATTCGGCAGGCGGCCTGACCTCAAGCCGGACGCTGGAAAAGTAGGGCAGCGTAACTCGGCAGACTGCTCTGGACGGTGTGCCGAAGGTTGCAGTTTGGGCATGGTCGATCACCGCCTCCGATAGCTTCGGTACAGTGGTGCAAACCCGGATGCGCGATCCCGTTAAGTCAGCCCGGTGACCAGAGTGCAGCGCTTTCCAAATGCGCTGTAAGGACCCGTGCGTACCGGAGTTCTGTACGTAACAAACTCAACGCTTTAAGTCTCGTTTTGGCCGCAACAGATCAGAACCGAATGGCGGAATCAAAACCTGCTTGATTATTCAGCGATTTCAACGGGCATTTGGAAAAAATAGCCGGATTCGCAGATAGTAATATCAATTGCTTAGCAGGCATTTCCAAATAACAGAGCGCCTCGCCGGCGAAGATCGGCTTGAACAATAAGGGGCTGCGCGTACGCGCATCGACGTAGCAGATCGATGCCTCCGAGGTCGGGGGTTCGAGTCCCTGGAGCGCTACATCGCTAAACCACTATTTCGGAAGCCCTTTTTTCTTATCGGCGGGCAGCGTAAGCGGCTGGCGACGCTTTGAAAGCAGGCCAAAAGCCGCCGTGTCTGCGCAATCCAAGCGTGCCGTGCAAATCGGCCGAACAGGTTCGAATCCCATGTCGGCCGACCGAGAGTGGGCATCGGCGAGCTAAGCGACAAAGTCCGCGATGGGCCAAAAAGGCGGCATTGGAAAGAAGAAGGCGTCGCGGAGCGTTCCGACCGGATGCTTTCCAGAATCTTTGCTGGCGCTACTTGACAGGGTATACGCATATGCCGATATGCCTACGCATATGCTGACATTCGGCATAGGGGCGGCGTCGTTACGCGGGGTCCGTCTCGGGTGCAGCGGAGGACACCATCATGCCTAGCCGCAGGGACAGGCGTCGGAAGATCGCGGAGCGGCCCGCCGACGAGGAGGCCTGTAATTGCACTGTTCTGCGCAAGGCAGCGCGGCGGGTGAGCATGCTTTACGACCGTGCTCTCGATCCCGCCGGCATCAGGCTCACGCAATATGCCCTCCTGGCCGAGCTCGACCGGACTGGCCCGATGACCATTACGGAATTGGCGAACGCCATGGTCATGGAGCGCAACGGGCTCGGCCACAATTTGCAGCCGCTCGAGCGCGACGGACTGGTGAGGATGGAGATCGGCCGTGACCGACGCAGCCGCATCATCGTGATGACCGAGGTGGGCCGACAACGCCTCGCTGAGGCCAAGCCATTGTGGCGGCGGGCGCAGAAGCAGTTCGCCACGGCATTCGAGGCCGAAGAGATCCATGCGCTGCGCGCCCTGCTGACCACTGCAGTCGCTGCCGATTACGGCGACACCACCGCTAGCGACTGATCGAAGGGCGAAGTCATGCGTCTTGCGGAAACGCTCCACTCCCAGCGAACGCGGCAGTTCCTACTGCTCCTCTGTGTCTCCGTGCCGTCGTTCATGATCAATCTCGACGCCAACATCGTGCCGGTGTCGCTGCCCTCGATTGCTCGCTCCATGCATGCCGACTTTGCTGCCATGGAGTGGGTAGTGAGCGCTTACACGCTCACTTTTGGCTGTCTCGTATTGCCGGCAGGAGCGCTGGCGGATCGCTATGGGCGCAAGCGTTTCTTGCTGCTCGGGCTTGGAATATTTTCCGTGGCCTCGCTTCTCTGTAGCGCAGCACCTTCGCTAGCAGTGTTGAACAGCGCGCGAACGCTGGAAGGCGTCGGTGCCGCGCTCCAACTCAGCGCATCGCTCGCTATTCTCAGTCACGAGTTCAGCGGAGCCCAACGGGCGCGCGCCTTCGCGTTTTGGGGCGCGATGGTTGGCCTTGCGATTACGGCCGGTCCGATCGCAGGTGGCATCGTCACCCAGACGTTCGGCTGGGAGTGGGGTTTCTGTATCGATCCTCCGCTTGGGTTTATCCTGGTGCTGCTGTCTCTCTATGCCGTTGTGGATTCGTCCAGTCCCCACGCGGACCCAGTAGATGTCCCTGGGTTCGTCCTCTTCAGCAGCGGCGTGTTCGCCCTGACGCTGGCATTGATCTTCGGCAATGCCAAGGGCTGGTCAAGTTCGCCGGTCGTAGTCGCCTTCGGCTGTGCGGTTACGCTACTGGCCGGATTTCTCGTGGCCGAAGCGCGGCAGCGCCGGCCGATGGTGGATCTGCATCTCTTCGGGCGACCGACCTTCCTTGGTGCCAACATCGCGGCGCTTGCTTTCGCGGCAACGCTGCTGGCGCTGCTCACTTATCTGCCGATGTACTTCCAAGGTGCGCTCGGCTGCAATCCCGTGCAGGCCGGCTTCCTGATGCTGCCGCTCAGCCTGCCGCTCTTCGTAGTCCCGCGGCTTGTTGCCGTTCACTTATCCTCGCGGCTGTCGGGGCGCGAGCTACTGACACTTGGGCTCTCGCTGGTTACCATCGGCTTGGTTGAGCTTGCGGTAGCGGTTCCTCTCTTCAACTACACGGCGCTGCTTGCGGGCCTTATCACCGCGGGCACCGGCGCCGGCGTGCTCAACAGCGAGGTTGTGAAGGTCGGCATCAGCGCTATTCCGCCCGGGCGTGCAGGCATGGCATCGGGTGTGTCCGGGACAGTACGCTTCACCGGTATAGTCATCGGCTTTGCGGCGCTCGGCGCCGTGCTCGCGGGACGGATAACAGCTGTCTTGCATCGAGGCCTCAACGGCCTCGGCCCCGCTGTGAGCGGGGGCCGCGACCACGCGGCACTGGTGCGAAGCGTGGTCGCCGGCGATCTGTCGGGCGCGGTTTCAAGCGCGCCAGAAGCCGCTCGCAGCTCGCTGCACGCGCTCGTGATGACGAGCTTTGGCGAGGGCTTCCAGGCAATCCTGCTTGTCGCGGCGGCATTCGCCGCACTCTCGGCTCTTCTGACCTGGGCGCTCGTTCGTCAGAAGGATACCGCCCCAGTCGAGCGTAAATCACGTCCGCTTCGGTCGGACGCGATCAATCTGGTGAACGAGTGACGCCGTTCCCCACATAAAAGGAGATAGACATGCACAACCGTCACGATAGATCCTTCAAAGGCATTTTCGCTTTGCTCGGCGCTGCGGTGCTCCTGGCGACGCCCGCCGTCGCGCAGACCGCCGCGAACAAGCCAAAACAACAGGCCGGTGCGGAAACGATCACGCCGCTTCCTGACCTCACTACAACGACGGCAGGCGAACCGCTGATCTACCTCAGCACGCCCAACCCTGTGATCTTGTCGGACATTCTGACCGTCCCGCCTGGCGGCGTTACGCGTTGGATGACCCATCCGAATCCCGAATACGTCTACGTCCTTCAGGGCGATCTCACCGTTCAGTTCGCCGACGGCAAGGAGAAAACGTTCCACCAAGGTGAAGTCCTGCTGCAGCCCAGGACAGTGTGGCACCGTGGGCGCAATGAGGGAAAAGGCCCGCTTCGCTTTTTAGCCGTGGCTTTCGGAGCGAAGGGCGTTCCGGCAATCCTCCATCCACCAGGCGACTCAATGGCCACGAACTGAGACGGAATACTTGGCCAGTGTGATCAATCGAAACGGAGGTCTATATCATGCCATGGGTCGAAATAACCACACGCGAACCGTTAGCCGACGACGTTCGTGCACATCTCGCGCGGAGTATCTCAGACACGATGGAAACGATTGAGTTCGGCCATCCTACGGAGAAAGCCCGTAAGGTTGACTGGACGTGGTTCCATACGCTGCCCGCCAACATGTGGGCTGTTGGCGGCCAATTTGACGATACCTATGTGAGCGGACGCAAGTTGGCTTTCGCTCGCATCATTGCGCCTGAAGGCTTCATGAACTCGCAACTCAAGGCGAGAGCTTTGAGCGAAGTTGCGAAAAATATTCGGGAGGCGCTCGCAGTAGGCCCCGATGACGATGCGTCCGGCATCTGGGTCGTGTGTGCCGAGGAGCGGGAGCGGCATTGGCTTGTGGGAGACCACATGACCCCGTTGCTTGAGATCGTCGATATGATGGAAGGCGACGTCTCGCAGGAGCGCCGGGACGAAATGGAGGCTCTCTTCGACGGTCAAGCCAGGCTCAAGGACACGTTCGGCATCCCCAAATAGCTCGGCGGTCGGTCAATCGCCGGGACACGCCTTTGGAGCGGGGGCACGGAGTGTTCGCCTGACACCTACACGCTCCTCCCCCTGCGCCCAAGGGGACATCTACTGACGGAGGCGAGGATCTCTCGCGCCCGAAAAGACGTGAAGCTGCGGCTTGCCGGGCGGGCGCTGTGGACCTCACGCGGAGAGGACAAATCGATGACTTTGCGTTCCAAGAAGTATGTGGAAGTTCTAGGCTCGAAGATGGCCTATGTGGATGAAGGCGTCGGTGAAGCTGGGACGCCCGTTGCACTGCTCCTGCATGGCAATCCCACGTCCTCCTATCTTTGGAGGAACGTGATTCCGCACGTCGCGCCTCACATGCGCTGCATCGCTCCCGATCTGATCGGGTTCGGGGACTCCGACAAACCCGACATTCCCTATCGCGTCGAAGATCACGCGCGATATCTCCAAGGATTCATCCAAGCGCTTCAGCTGAACGACGTGATCTTGATTTTGCACGATTGGGGTTCGGCTTTGGACCTCGACTGGGCGCGGCGGCATCCGACCCGGATTCGCGGCCTGGCCCTCATGGAATTCATCCGGCCAATCCCGACATGGCTGGACCTGGGGCCGCAGGCCTATGAATTCTTCAAGGCCTTCCGCGACCCGGTCATGGGGCGAAAGTTGATCATTGGTGACAACGCCTTCATCGAGAAGGGTTTGCCGGACGGCATCGTGCGCGAGCTTTCTCCCGAGGAAATAGCGGAATATCGCCGACCGTTCCTCGACCCGAAAGACCGTGAGCCGATTTACAGGCTCCCTAACGAACTCCCGATAGCTGGCACACCGAGCGATGTCTATGCGATGGCGATGGCCTACCACGATTGGCTTCTCGAAACGGAAACGCCGAAAATCTTCTTTCTCGCGACTCCGGGTATCTTTATTCCGCCAGCGCGTGCTGCTTTCTATCGCGAGTGTCTGAAATCGTGTCGCGCCGTCGACCTGGGGGAAGGCTACCATTATCTCCAGGAAGATCATCCAGACACAATCGGGAAGGAAATCGCGGCATGGTTAGGTGATAAGGGACTTCACTCAGGCTGAAAAAGTGAACGTGATCGTGGTACTCATCAACGCCCGCACCCGTAGTCGCACTTGCGTTGGACGAGCGGCGGCCCTTCGCTCGTGACGCAACCTACGACAATCAAATTGCAGCCAACGAGGCGCAACCCCCTACCATATTTCGCGAATTCATAAGCAATGGCAACTATTTATCAGATATCTGATAGCGGGGGAGCGCTACCGCCTTTCCCCACACTCGAGCAGCTTGCGATACGTTCTTCAATCCTCCGCTTGATGCGGGACGTGAACGACTGGTCTTGCTGAGTTTCTAAGCGCGCAATGCAAATCTTGGAACAGCACGACCTTCGATATCGGCGGCGAGGATACTGATCGAACGGCCCCGCGCCTCTTAGCCGCTCAATCGTGAAGCGGCACGCAATCTTCCTCTCTTCTCGGGCATAGAATGAAACATATTCAAATCGCAGAGTACAACGCCCGATTCGAGTGGCCGCTCGGCGACAAGAGCTGCCCTACCCGCCAATGCTTGACCAAGCAGCCGTCGGCCAAGATAGCGACTGCGGCCGCTTGCTGTTGACCCGCGCTCGTTGCAGCACGCGCGAGGCGGCAACGAAACCCGGCGTTTCAAAACCCTCGGTGAACTTTTGATAGATAGGGGCGAGCAATCGGGACGATCGGCTGCGGGATATTGCGCGTAGCGTCAGATCGGCTCGGCCGGCTAGCTGCCGGTCTTGCCGATCCTTGCATGAGCGCGTCCACCTGCAGCCAAAGCAATGATGATGACGATTTCGTGTGCCGCCGGTGCACCAGGGACCGAGGCCTCGATCGAATCGAGCAGCGCAAAGTCCCATTCATCGTCCTTGCCGTGCACGGGGACGTCGATCATGCAACCCGGCGCGCCTTTTTTCACGGTTGAGGGGATGAGCGCCTTGCCGCCGCCGACAAGCCGACGCAACGGTTTCCCCAGCCGCGGATGCAGGATCGCAGCGCCGTGCTCGATCTCAAGCGCGGTACCTACGATCGCGCTCTTGCCGTAGGCCGTTGCCGGCGCGCCGTCCAGCAATGCAACGGACCGCCTGCCGAGCAGGTCGCCCAGCCGCTCGCCAAGCGCCATCAGCGGCTCCAGTCCGTCGCCAGTGTCGACGGCGATAACAGCAGCGGCCCAGGCGCGCCACGATTCTCCGATCTCGTCGAGATGACTGACCAGACGCACAATCCTGAGTTCGCTCATGTCGGCCCCGGAAAAGCTCCACGCGCAACTTCATAGGCTGCGGCGGCGCGTAGCACGCGTGCATCGTCATAGCGTCGACCGACGATCTGCAGCCCGATGGGCAGGCCGGACCGGGTCAGCCCGCATGGCACGGACGCTGCCGGTTGCATGGTCTGATTGCACCACGAGGTGAAACGCGGCGCCTCGCGCAGTTCGACCGGCAGCCCGGGCACGGGCGGCGCTTCGACATGGAAGGTCGGACTGATCAGGAGATCATGGTCGGCGAAGAAGGCGTGCATCTCCCGTCCGAGCTTTTCGCGCGCCGCGAGCGCATCCGCCAGCACGGAAGCCGGCAGCTCCGAGCCGATGCGCGCAAGTTCGACCGTGTCCGGATCGATCAGCGCACGCTGCTCAGGCGTAAACTGTTTCAGAAGCTGCGCGAGATTGACCATCCACTGGATCGAATGCAGACGGCTTTCGACATAACCGGCGAGCGGCGGCACCTCCGTTTCTTCGACAATGGCGCCTGCCTCCGCAAAGGTCCTTGCGGCTGCCGCTACTGCTGCTGCGATATCTTCTTGCACCGTGGCGATGCCGAGATCGGGACTGAACGCGATGCGCCAGCCGCGCACACCATCGTTCAAGCCATGACGGTAGTCCCGCCCATCGGGAGGCGTCACCTGCCAATCGCCGGCGAAGGGCTGCGCCATCACGTTGAGCAGCAGGGCGGCATCCGCCACGCTGCGCGCGATCGGCCCGACATTGCTGAGCGAGCCGGGGCTTTCTCCTCCGAATGTCGGCACGCGCTTGTACGACGGCTTGAAGCCGACGACACCGCACCAGGCCGAGGGAATCCGGATCGAGCCGCCGCCATCGGTCGCGATGGCTACCGGACCGAGCCCGGTGGCAACTGCGACTGCGGAGCCGCCGCTCGAGCCCCCCGACGTGCGGTCGCGATCATATGGATTGCGCGTGATACCGTTGAGCGGCGATTCCGTGACGATCTTGTTGCCGAACTCGGAGGTCGTCGCCTTCGCAAACAGCAGCGCACCCGCTTCGCGGCAACGAGCCGCGGGCGGCGCATCGACCCGAGGGATCGCATCAGGCGCGACCGCCCGGGAGCCCTGGCGAGTCGGCATATTTTTCGTTGGCATCAAGTCCTTGACCGAGACCGGTACGCCGTCGAGCACGCCGCGCGGCGCGTCCGAAAGCCAGCGCGCTTCCGACCCCCGCGCCTCTGCCAGCGCGCCCTCCTCATCGATCGCGGCGAGCGGATTGAGCACAGGCTGCAACTCAGCGGCACGCGCGAGCACCGCCTTCATGACTTCGACCGGTGAAAAGGCGCGGCTGCGATAGCCCTCGGTCAGCGCATCGATTCCGAGTTCGATCATCCCTTTGTTCCCGTGCATACGGGCGCAATCGCCCCGAGCCGCGCGATCACGTCGATGCCGCGGTCGGGCATGACCTTGCCGACCAGCGTGTCGCAGACGAGATGGCTCGCGGCGAGATCGACCTTCACGGTGCCGCGGGGTGCGGCCGGCGTGACCTTGCCGAAACCGCTGCGCAGCGCGTCGTAATCCGTGCCGCCACCGAGCCGGATCGCTTCCGAGAGCAGCTTTGCCGCGACATAGGTCTTCTCCCCGTGCGGCAGCATCACGACCTTGCCGCGTACGCGCCGCGGCGTGAAATCCGCGAAGCGTCTGCTGTAGGCGTCGATGAAAGCGCGATTCGCTTCGGTATCGACGCTCATATAGGAGGATTCCACGCCGATATTACCGACCGACGCATCCTCTGTTGCGGCCGCAATGGATTCGTGGACCAGGGGCGTTACCAACTGCGGCTTCATGCCGAAGCTTGCATACTGCTTGACGAACGTGATGGGGTCATCGCCAATCGCGTGCCACACAATGTCGGGATTGGCGGCGGCGACCTGCTGCAGGGCCGGGCCGAAATCGCGTGCGCCGAAAGGGAAGAACTGCGCGCCCGCGAGCGTGCCGCCCTGCGCATCGAGCTCGGCCTTCAGACTACCGAGCATGATCTGGCGATTGGTCGCAAGGTCGGAGGCAATAACATAGATCTTCTTGCCGACATTGCTGGTAAGCCATCGCACCATCGGCACGGTGCTCTGGTTGCTCGAAAGCCCCGTGCAGATCAGGTTGGGATGACAGCGCCCCTCATCGAAATTGGGAAACAGCACGTAGCGCTTGACCTGTGCCGCGATGGAAAGCGCCGCTTCGCGCTCCGACGGCAGCACCATGCCGGTCACGGCGACCACGCCATCGCTCTGGAACAGCTTGCGCGCCTTGTCGAGCGTCGTCTTGGTCGACATCTGCGAGTCTTCGGCGATCACCTCGAGCATCCGCCCGGCGATGCCGCCGGCCTCGTTGATCTCGCTGACCGCGAGATCAAGGCAATTCTGGTTGGTCTGGCCGACAAAGGCGAGAGCGCCGCTCAGCGGCCCCAGGAAACCGATCCGAATCGGCTCGGCCGCGCGCAATGCACGCGGGAAGGCCGCTGCGCCGGCGAGGCCGCCCGCAAGACCGCCGAACCTGCGGCGCGTGATCGTCGATAAGCCCATGGCCCCCTCCAACACTTGTGTCAGATCGCGAGGAAACGCGTCTGAACATCCACATCACGAAACCGTTCCGATGCGCATTCATGCGCGATCGTGCCCTTGTCGAGCACCACGATGCGGCTTGCCGCCGCCATCGCGAGATCGAGATTCTGCTCGACCAGGATCACGCCAAGCCGATGCGCGCGCGCGATCTCAGGAATGAGCTCGCCGATCTCCTGTACGATACGTGGCTGCACGCCGTCAGAAGGTTCGTCGAGCAGAAGCAAGCGCGGATGCGAAGCGAGTGCGCGGGCGATCGCCAGCATCTGCTGCTCCCCACCCGACATGGTGCCGCCAGACTGGCCAAATCGCTCCTTGAGAAACGGGAACAGCTCGAGCACGTCGCCCGGAATGCCATCCTTGGCGCCGGCGGCGCGCGCGCCGATCTCGAGATTCTGCCTGACGGTGAGCCGCGGGAAGATGCCTCGCCCCTGCGGAACATAGGCGACGCCGCGCCGCGCAATCTGATGGGCAGGCAGACCAAGCAGCGCCTCGCCGTCGAGTTCGATCGTGCCGAGTGCCACCGGCAGCAGACCCATCACCGCCTTGATAAGGGTGGATTTGCCCGAACCGTTGCGGCCGACCACGCTGACGACCTCGCCGCTCGCTACCACGAGGTCGACGCCGTCGAGGACCGGGCCAGCGCCATAGCCGCCGCGAAGGTTTGCAATTCGGAGCATCAGGCGCGCCCCAGATAGGCGTCGCGTACCCGCTCGTCGTGCGACACCGCATCGAACGGGCCATCGGCGATCAGGCGGCCCTGACGCATCACCAGCGTGCGGCAGCCGAGCCGGCGCACAAAGGACATGTCATGCTCGATCACGACGACCGACATCTCCGCCGCAAGCCGCAGCGCCAGCTCCGCCATCTCCACAGTCGCAACCGCGGTCATGCCGGCGGTCGGCTCGTCGAGCAAAAGGATGCGCGGCCGGCACATCAGGGTCATGCCGACCTCGAGCCACTGTCGCTGGCCGTGCGAGCACATCGAGCCCAGGCGATGGGCCTGATGGCCGAGCTTGATGGTTGCGAGCACGTCCTCGACGGCGGGCGGCGCGCGGCCGGAATGCAGCGCAACGCCAAGTCCCGCCATGCGCAGGCTGTCGGTAACCGTCATCCAGGGAAAGACGTTGGCGCCCTGGAATTTGCGTACAATGCCATGGTTGGCGAAGGCATGCGCGGGCTGGCTCCGCAGCGACCGGCCCCGAAATCGCACGTCACCCTGATCGGGCCGCAGCGTGCCGCTCATCACGTTGAGCAGCGAACTCTTGCCCGCGCCATTGGGTCCGATCACGCAGACAAGCTCACGCTCACCGATCGTGAGGGAGACCCTGTCGATGGCCGTGATGCCGCCATAGCGCTTGCCGACCTGTTCGATCTCAAGCAGCGCGCCCATCACGCCTCCTTCCTGCGCCGGAGCAACGAAACAGGCCCGTCGGGAGCCGCGAACACGATCAACAGGAACAGGACGCCGAGCAGCAGCGGCCACAGGCTGGTGCTGAGGCTGCTGATGGTCTGGCTCGCCTGGTGCACGAGCAGAGTTGCCAACAGAGGACCGACGAAGGTGCCACGGCCGCCGATTGCGACCCAGATCATCACTTCGGTCGAGAGCAGCGTTCCGAGCAGGTCGGGCGCGACGACGCCGGCCGTTGTCGCGAACAACGCGCCTGCGAACGCCGCGAGCGCCGCCGAAGCGGTGAAGGCGATCAGGAGCTGGCGAGCGGTGTCGAAGCCCAGCGTGCGCGCGCGGTTCTCGTTGCTGCCGATCGCCTCGAGGATCAAGCCGTAGGGACCGCGGCAGGCAAGCCACAGCACCAGCATGGTGAGGAAGGCCAGAAACAGCGCACCGTAGTAGCTCGCCGTGCCGTCGCCACCGGAATAGTGCAAGCCAAAAGCCGAGAACTCGATCGGAGGTACGCCGAGAATTCCGACGTCGCCCCCGGTTACGCTGGACCAGCTTACGGCGATCTGCGTCGCGATCAGGGACATCGCCATGGTGAGGACAGCGAAGAAGTGCAGCCGCACGCCGGCATAGAGCAAGAAATAGCCTACAGCCGCGGCAACCGATGCGGCCACCGCGATGCCAAGCAAGAGCCCGCCGCCGGTCGGCCAGCCCAGCCTGGTGGTGGCAATCGCCATGCCATAGGCGCCGATCCCGAAGAACAGCGCGTGCCCCATCACCAGCATGCGGGTACGGCCCCAGAGGTAATCGAGGCTCAACGCGAAGATCGCAAGCAGCAGCGCATCGCGGAGTTGCGCCAGATGATAGCCCGATCCGACCGCGGGATACAGCACAAGCACTGCAAACGCCGCAACGGCTACCTGTGCGCCGACCCGTTCGCGACCGCCAAGCCCAGGTTGCGCAAAGAGCAACCGGTATGCGAAGAGGAGCCGCGCCATGTTCAACCCTTGCCCAGGAGCTCGTGAGCGGCGCTGTAGCCCGGCACGATGCCTCTCGGCCGCAGGCGTACCAGCACGATGGCAAGCGCAAGCACCAGCGCGGACGCCAGCGAAGGATCGAGCTCATAGTTGAGAAGCGTCTCCGCGCCGCCGACCAGCACGCTGCCGGCGACACTCCCGAGCACCGAGCCGATGCCGCCGAGGATCACGACGAAGAAGGCCTTGCCTATATAGAAGGTGCCGAGATGGGTCTCGACAGAGGCGAGTGGCGCCAGCAGCACGCCGGCGAGCGAGGCCAGCGCAGAACCTCCGGCAAAGGCGATGCGGGTGAGCCGCTTGGCATCGATGCCGAGCGATTCCGCCATCGCACGGTTCTGGATGACTGCGCGCAGGTCGACGCCGAATTGGGTCCAGCGGAACGCGGCGAGCGTTGCCGCGATCACCAACCCGCCCAGTGCAATGATCAGGAAGCGATAGGCCGGATAATGCGCGCCGAACAGGTCGACCATGCCGGAGACCGGCGCGACGACGACCTGCGGCAGCGCGCCAAAGCTCAGCTCAATGAGCTTCTGCAGGATCAGGCTGATGCCGAACGTGGCGAGAATCGTGTCGAGCGGCCGATGATAGAGCCGGCGGATCACGGCCCATTCAATGATAAGGCCGACCAGCGCTCCGATCAGCGGCGCCAGCACCAGCGCAACCCAATAGGCCGTTTCCGGCGGCAGCATCCAGCGCGCCGCCTGCACGAAAGACAGAGTATAGGCGCCGATGGTGACAAACTCGCCATGAGCGAGATTCATCACGTCCATCATGCCGAACACGATGGCAAGCCCGATCGCGACCAGCGCCAGGATGCTGATCAGCGTGAGCGCGTTGAGGACAACGACGACGGCGCCACTCATGGCTTGCGCGCCAGACGAGGCGTGATGTTGACCCGCATTTCCGAATCCAGCACCAGGCGGCTGCTCATGGTGCCGTGCATCCTGAACACATGCGTCTCGGCTTCCTCGATATGGGCGAGCATCAACCGCCGCACCTTCTCGACATCGCGCTTGCGCGCAGCCGCAAGCAATTCCCGATGGGCCAGCACGTTGGTGCGCCCGAGCTCCGTATTGTGGGATTGCAGCGGATTCGCACCGAACACGACCAGGCGCCGGAGCGTCTGATTCACCATCTGGCAGAAGAAACGAAGGAACGGGTTCGGATTGGCTTCCGCAAGGATGTCGTGGAAGTGCAGGTCCTCCTGGCGCATGCGCAGCGCATCGTCGACCGAGGCTGGTGTCGGCGCGCAGGTGTCGATACTCGCCTCCATGGCCTCGAAATCGCGCTTCGTCAGATGCGGGACGGCACCCGCGGCGAGCTCAGGCTCCAGCATCTTGCGAACCGTGTAGATGTCGCGGACATCGACTTCCTTGAAGAAGAGATAGTTCTGCACGAGCTGGAAGGTGCGCTCGAGCGGCACCTCGACCACGGTGGCGCCGCCGGACGGTCCCGTGCTGACCGAGATGAAGCCCTGCACCTCCAGTGATTTGAGCGCTTCGCGCACCGTGCCCTTGCTGACCGAGAACAGGTCCTGCAGCTCGGCTTCCTTGGGCAGCCGGTCGCCGGGCTTGAGCTGGCGCGTCACGATCCAGCGCTTGATCTCCTCGACCACGAGGTCTCCGCGCTTCGGCGCCCTCACCGCGTCATTTGCCGGCGAGCGCGCCGTCGATGCCTTCCTTGCCACGTCTTGTCGCCTCGCTTCTACCGGTCCGCATTTCGGTTGACTATATTTATTATGATAAATAGGAAAATAATGATATGTCAAGCGGAGGAGCGCCTATGCAGCCTGAGATCCTGAACCTCGACGCCACCGAACTCGTCGCGCGCTTTCGCAAGCGGGAGCTTTCACCGGTTGAAGCAATCTCAGCCGTGCTCGAAAGAGCGGAGGCGACTCAGACGACGCTCAACGCCTTCATCGTCATTGGCCGCGATGCCGCGCTCGCAGCCGCGCGTGAATCCGAGAAGCGCTGGCGCGCCGGTGCGCCGCTTGGCGGGCTCGATGGCGTGCCGGTATCGATCAAGGACAACGTCTACGCACATGGCTGGCCGACCCGCTTCGGCTCGCTTGCCATTGCCGAGTCAGATACGCGAGGCCCCGATAGCCCGTGCGTGGCGCGGCTACGCGAGGCCGGCGCGGTGATCTTCGGAAAGACGACGCTGCCGGACTACGCCCACAAGATTGTGACCGACAGTCCGCTGACCAGGATCACCCGCAATCCCTGGAATCCTGCGCACAGCCCAGGCGGCTCAAGCGGCGGCGCGGCGGCGGCGGTCGCCTCGGGCATCGGTCCTCTTGCCGTAGGCACCGACGGCGGCGGTTCGATCCGTGTGCCGGCTGCGTGGAGTGGGATCTACGGTCTGAAGCCGAGCTTCGGCCGCGTGCCGCATCATCCGCGAGGTGCCTTTCCGACGGTGAGCCATATCGGACCAATGACTCGGTCGGTGCGTGATGCCGCAGCGATGCTCGACATCATGTCACGTCCAGATCCGCACGACTGGTATGCTCTGCCCTATGACAGCGCCGACTATACTGCGGACATCGATCGGGGAATCGACGGCTTGCGCGTGGCGGTCAGCGATGATCTCGGCATGGGCGTCGATATCGAGCCGGAGATCGCCGCCTCCGTTCGCGCGGCCTTCAAGGTCGCCGAAAGCCTGGGCGCGCAGATCGAGGCCGATCATCCGGCGGAAATTCCAGCATGTGCCGACGTGCACCGCGTGCATTGGTTCTCGTTTTCGGCCCGGCTTGGACGAAAGCTAAGCGAGCGCGTCAGCCAACTCGATCCGTCAATGCAGGCGCTCGTTCAGATGGGCGAGAAGCTGCCGGCGGGAGCCTTTGTGGATGCTGTTGTCGCCCGCGGCGACCTCGCCAGTCGCATCAACATCTTCTTCGAGCGCTACGACCTGTTGCTTGCGCCGGTCATGAATATCAGCGCGCCCGAGATCGCCAGCCTCGATCCGGCTAATCCGCCGTTTCCGACGCTGACATCGTGGGTCAACCAGGCCGGTCTGCCAGCAGCCAGCGTGCCATGCGGGCTGACATCGGCGGGGCTGCCGATCGGCCTTCAAATCATAGCTGGACCACGCGCCGACGCGCTGGTGCTGCGGGCAAGCTATGCATTGGAGCAGGCACTTGGCCGCCTGAAACTGCCGCGCTAGCGCGATGCCGGCCGGCACTCGTCGGCGCACGTTCCGACTCCAGCGTGGCGTGCCATGACACGATCAGCGATTTCGTATATGGAGCCGATATCGTCGAGGTATCGCCATTTCGGGAAATACAGCGGTTCATCATCCCAACTTCGGAAACAGCACTCATTTTCACCGTGCTCGCGACGGTCAGTCGCAAGGTCGCCGAGCCGGAGGCACACCTGAACGCGACTTTGCTGATCCAGTCAGCGAAGGGGCCATAAGCGGAAGTGCTCGCCACGTTCGATCATCCTGTAGACATGGCGCGCTATCGGATCACTCACGGATCGTAGGGTCTGAAACGCTCATGCCGGCGCGAAGCCGCTGCGCGCGGTGTGCGGCTGCCGGAGGGATCGGCGGAGTAGCGCCGATTCCGGTCATTGGAAGTTTGCGGATCGAGCAGGCGCCGCCCTCAGCTTCCATCAATAGCCTGTCGGGCACGACGCTTCCGCTCCTCTGCACATGACCGGGCGCGCCTCACGCCAGGGGTGTCGCCCGGCTGCTGTCAGATTGTCACGCGGCTGCCGTCGAAGCGCGTGAAGGAGAAACCGTCGAAGGGTTCGCGGAGGGTGGTGCGCTCGTCCCGCAGCATGCCGATAGCCACTTCCTCGCCGATCGCCATTGAGGCGGAAGCGTCGGATCGCCAGTGGATGCCCGCCCAATTCCGTCCGAAACCGAAATTCACCGCGAGCTTGTTCAACTCTCCACCAACCGTGAGCGGCGGGCCGCTATAGGGCACGAGCCTCGTCGGGTCAGCCAGATCGGGCTGCACTGGGTTGGCGATGACGCGGCTCTCGTCGAAAAACGCCTTCAATATGGTAGCCGTAACGGCACCAACGCTCGTGGCACCGCCCGGATAGGTGGAGTGAAGGGGCGCGGCCTCCGGATAGGTTTGTGACAAAAGATAGGTGCCGTATTTGGCTTTGCTGCGATCGAGGGCTTCCGATTTCAGGAAGCTCTCGTGCAACGGGTAGTCGCTCACGCCATTGGCAAGGCGATGGTGCGCCAGAGCGCCGTAGGCTTCCGGTCGCACAGCCCTGTGCACGAAATATTTCTGCCAGTAGGCTGCGCGGACGGAGTTACTGATCCCCGTGGCGAGTAGTGCCTGCACATAGGCCAAGCCGAAGGTGGCACCGGCAGGGCTCTGGGTTTTCGATTTCCGATACAGGTTCGATGGGTGGGACACGGCCTCTGCCGGTGGATACATCCCGGAGTACCGCTGATCCGCTCCACCGCCGGGGGTTGCAAGGATCAGTGCTGCCGCCCACCCAAGTGCAGGACCTGTGTGGATATACTCCGCGAGATCTCTTCCTGTCGTTATATATCGCGGTGTCGTGTCGAACTGCAGCTCGCGCTTCGGTGCGGCGCCGTTCTGGATCGCCAGCCACTCCTCGTATTCGGTCAGGAATTCGTTGGCGGGCAGCGCGGTGCGAATTTGAGCACTGATCCACTGTGCGGCATACGGTACGTCCCGGAGCAGGAATTGCGAGATCGGCGGGCCGTCCAAAACGCCTGGAGGCGTGACGGAGCGGCCCTTCGGGTCAGCCGGATCGAAATAAAGCGCATTGGCACGGAACAGCGTACTGGGCGTGACCCGCCCACCAGACTTCGGCCCCCGGGAATCGGCAAGCTTGTTGAGTTCCTCGGTTGCTGCAAGCACGTCGTGATTGGAGGTGTCGTCGCGCAACTCGGTAAGCGGAACATCACGAAGCAGGGATTGCCAATATACTTCGACCGCCTCGCCGCCGCGCTCCGCACTTGCGAGGGCTGGTGCCGGCGGTATCCCAATCTGAGTAGGGTTTATGCCGCAGAGACTGACCGCCTGTGTGCCTACGGGATTGACCAGTTTGCGAGTGCCGCCGAGCGGGATTTTCTCGAAATCAGCGGGATCGCCCGACTGACAAGCAGTGTAGAGGGCCTGCCATGCCGCTTGTTCGACTTCGCCGCGTTCGTCGTGCGGCAGGCCCCCTGAATCGGAACCGATCTTGTTGGTGTACCGCGCCTCATCGCCATTCGTCGGGTGTGGAGCGATGGGAATTTTCTCGCTGTTGCTCGCGCAGACCTCTCGGACTTCGAAGGCGCGGCGCTTGAACGTCGAGTGGTCGCGGGTCCGCGCTCACAGGCCCCGCGGCCTGGGCATCAGCCGACATCAGCCTGCCAACCAGGGTGGCCTCACTCAGGTGGGTGGCGCCCCTCGGCGTGGGCCAACGCCGAAAGGGCGCGCGGGAGAGGCGATCAGTCCGTCGGCTGCGGCCCGTCGTAGCCTTCGATTACGATGATGTCGATGTCTACGGCGCCCGCGCGCAATGCCTTCGCCTTGGCATATTCGGGCGACCGGTAGCAGGCGAGCGCGGTCGCATAGTCCTTGAACTCAAGCACTATGTTGCGGCCGCGCGCCTTGCCTTCCACCGCCTCGAATGTGCCGCCGCGCACCAGAAATTTCGCGCCGTATTTGCGAAGCACCTCCTGGAGGACGACGCCGTAGGCCTGGTACCCTTCCGGCTTAATGACATCGACGCGCCCAACCCAATATCCCTTCGGCATGTTGTCATCCCTTCGGCATGTTGTCCTCCTTACCTCTGCCCCACTTTATCCGGAACCAGCAGGGCCACTCCAAAATTCAACTCAAACAAGAGGTCGCCCTTGTTGAGGATATCGCCGTCCTTGAAACGATCGCGAGCAGTAGCTGACGGCGATGACCGAGCGACGCGACGCCAATCTTTTCAAGGTCTTGATCGATCAGATCAGGCAAAATATCAAAGGTGATGTCATTCTCGGCAAGGCGTTGCGCGTATTGCCCGAGACCAAGCTTCTGAAGCCAGTTCGGAATCTGCTGCATCGCGGCACCTCTACGGGCTCAGCGCTATCCGTTCTGGACCGGGAGGACTTCAACTCTAGCACACGCGCGAGCCTATTGTAGCCTCAAGGAAGAGGCCTCATGTCCGGTCAGGGTCAAAAGCCGTAATACTTGCGGCGAACGAATCGAGTCCGCTTTGCCTCTGAGAGCGGACCACATCGCGACAGATCAAATCTGTCGCAATGGGCCAAGAGGCCACACTCAACCCACCTTTCCAGCCCCCTGCGGGAGCCGATCAAACGGCCTGAAAGAGGGCTTCAACAAGGTGGTCTGCAAACAAAAAAGTCGCGCCGACAGGAGTGGGCGCGACTCGGCATCGCCAGAATTCGATCAGGAATGAGGCCGTCGACTACTTCTCTTTAATAACGGTCGTGCTGCTAGAGCCGCCAGTGCTACCAACAGTGCCGTCATCGCAGACTTTGGTCTGCTTGATGCGGTCTTCAGCTTCCACGCGGCTCGTGAAGGCCATTGGACCGATCTGCGTCACGACTTCCTTGTCCGCCGGGCGCGTGGTGGTAATCGTGCAGTGACGGCTGGGTCCTTGTACGACGTAGTACTCATCAGCCAGTGCTGGGGCGGCGCATCCGATGATTAGTGCGCCAGCAAGAAGAAGGGGTGTTTTCATTGTCGCCTCTCTATTCAAGTACTGAAGGACGAGCGCGGTGAACAGAAATCCGCGTGCTACTGCGAACTCGACTAGATTGCCGCTCATCGTTCAATCCTCTCGGCGGTTCTGTAACTCGCCCGACGGTTTGGAGTTCCGCGATTCTGGTGCAATGTAGGCCAGCACCAAACGAGCTGCATTTGGTTGCAATGGTACAAAGACCCTGAGTTCTGCTCCGGGTCAAAAGCGCCGATTGGAAGGTCGACCAGTCACTTCCGATCTACCCCCGATGAGCAGACGATTTCCGATCCCGCGCGGACTTCGCATTCGGGCCAATAGCAAATATCGCGCGTACAGCGGGCCAAGAGGAATGCGTAACAGTGGCCGCCCTTTCTAGGATGTCGCGCTGCGCCGCAGTAGTTTGCTCCACATCTGCCTCCTCTCCTTTGTAAGTGCGATGCGCTGCATCGAGACGACTGTCTTCTTGTCGGGTGAAAAGCAACAAACTCTCGACAAAGCATACCGAGCGAAATGGCGCGTTTCTTGCTGCGGTGCGCCTAAGCATTGCCTTACGTCATAGCCCGAAAGTGTCAGAATTTACTCATCTTTTGCTGACGCGGGAATTTCTGCATGTGCAGGAACCCTGCCTCATGAGTTTGCATTGTCTATTTGTTTTCCATTTGTTGTGAGGCCGATCATGCGTCTCATTTTCAGAATGGTCGCGATTGCGGCGGTCCCGGCTTGGATGGGGATACACACGGACCCTGCTGCAGCACAGAACTTCGATGAGAGATGGTCCATCATTCCAAAGGCACACGCAGAGCCGGTACCCGAGGCACGCGACCAGTCTAAACAGGATTCGCAAACGCAACCTCCGGTCGGAGCAGAGCCGACACGTGGTTCGGAAGATCGCTCAGCGACTCGTTCTTCCAACCGAGTATTTTCCGGAAAGGCCTCCTACTATTCGTATCGGACAGGAAAGACAGCGAGCGGCTCTTCGTTCAACCGGAGCTTACTGACCGCAGCCCACCGCAGCCTGCCGTTCGGCACGCGAGTTCGCGTCACCGACCTTGAGAGCAACAGGTCGGTAGTCGTCCGTATCACCGACCGCGGACCGAGTGTTCGTGGCCGCGTCCTCGACCTTTCGCTCGGCGCCGCGCGCAGCTTGGGGATTACGGATCGTGGCGTGGCCCAAGTTCGTGCTGAGGTATTCTAGACTTGTTCCGGCCAGGGGCACCAACTAGGCTGTTCAAGCCCGTTCCCAAGCGTCCGCAACCGTCCGCGCAGTGCTCGGAAGCCCTGGAAAAATAGGCCTTTCTGCGTACATCGGTGTTCGTCACCGTTTGTTCTCATCCGATCCCAGCCGCCCGATTTGTTGGTATTTTTGTTGGTATCGTGTTGGTAATGGGAGAACAAACGTTCACGGCGACTTTCGCTATTCCGAATGAAGGGAATGCAGCAGATGGCCGGCAAGAACGATGGCGCGTCTATCAATCCCAAAGAGATCAGGACTGACGTCGACTGTCGCGCCGCCCCAACCGAGATTCGACAATGGCGCGTGGAGCCCCGCCAAGATTTCCGACGTGACCGGCGGCGGTCTCTATCTCTTCGTCACGCCGGACCAGAGCACGCCGGGCAACGCCGCTTCCAAACTCTGGCGGATGGGCTACCGCTTCCACGGCCGCCAGAAAACCTACTCCATCGGCCCTTACGGCAACGGCAAGGATGGCACCTTCTCGCTCGCCGACGCGCGGCGAGAGCGCGACAAGGCCAAAGACCTGCTCAAGGAAGGTAAAGACCCGAGCAACGAGAAGCAGCTCGACAAGCACAGGCAGGCGGCAGCCCGGCCTTTCGAGAAATGGGCTGACGAGTGGCTCGCAAAGAAGAAGGTGGAGAAAGTCAAACGCGGCAGGATCGTCGCGGTGCGCGACCCCAAGACCATCGAGGTGCTTGAGCTCCGCGTCGGCTACGTCAAGGATCGCTTCGGCAAGCTGTGCAGGCAGAATATCAAGCGTCCGGACGTGCTCGCTTTCATGCGTTCATACGAAGCCGAGGGAAAGCGGGAAACCCGCGACCGCGTGCGCAGCATCGGCGAGCAAATCTGTGACTATGCCGATGTCGAAGGCGACGGCTACAATCCATTCCGCAACCTGAATGGGCAGATGATTGCCAACATTTCGACGCCACGTCCCGGCGTCACCGAACCGCGCGACGTGACGCGCGTCTTCAAGCTCAGCCTAACTCGCGAGGTGGCGACTTGATAGTCCGCCAAAAGCCGCCGTTCGTGCGCGATGTACCTCCGCCTCGCGCCGTCCGCTGGCAAGCTCAAATCGTGGACTCGCAACATCCGATTCCTGCGCTTGATCGAGCGGCAGATACGAAGCTTGTTGCATGAGGTCGATGTGACCGAGAGAGTGTCAGTCAATCTCCGTTGAAAGATAAAGCATTTTCGATCGTCGTGGAACAAAACCACCAATTGAGCTACGGCTGAAAAACGGTGTTCGTCTGCCAGCACGTCCGGCTTATGCTCGACCAGATCCGCGCTTGAAGGCTCGAGGCTGCTGAGCGAAAGCCTCGGCGAATACGTACTGAGGGCGACCACTGCGCCCCGAACGCAATGAACATCTTCTAAGCCGTTGGTTTTTTGGCGTCGCGCATTTCCGCCCCGCTTTGACAACGGTCGTTTCACCTAATTCGTTGCCTGCTCCTTATGCTGCTACTCGGACAACAGCACTATGTCGGCAGCGCGGGAGATGGCGATGGCCGTTTGCGTCTGTAGGGAATCGATGCTTTGCGGTGTCTATGACCACGCGACGCCAGGTCATTTCCGCTCTGCTACTGATGCCATGTCACCAGGGGCAAGTAGTGGTGCGGCAAACGCATCACGACGAGATCCTTGCGCCGCACGATGTTGGTTGGATATGGCGTATCGAGATTGCTCGTATCGATGGTGGTGACGGCGCCCTCCTCCTGATCGAGGATGGCGGTTTCCTGCCGCGGGAAGACGAAATTGTCCGGACCAAAGACGGCACTCGCCCCCAGGAAGCCGCGCGGGGGATCGAACACGTTTGCGAACGCCAGATAAACGTTGTTCTCGCCACCGCGCGTACGGAAGGCGTGCCAATGATAGGGATCGGCGCCTTTCGGGATCGGATAGTTGTGCGGGATGGCAGTCCCTGTATGCGATCCCGTGAAGACGCCCGCGATCGCCGACGGGCAAGCGACGATATCGCATCCGCGCAGCGCCAACGAGCGGATGGCCTCGGGATAGAGCGCGTCGTGCCCGATGGCGATGCCGACCCGGCCCATGGCAAGATCGAAGACCTTCCATCTGTCGCCCGCTGTCGCCCAGCCTGCATCCGCATTGCCGAGGTGAATCTTGCGATAGCTCCCGACGAGGCCCTCGGGCCCCGCGAGGACGGCCGTATTGTAAATGCAATTGCCATCGCGCTCGGCAAGACCGGCAACGATATACGTCCGCAGCTTCATGGCGAGCCTGGTCAACGCCTTGACGGCGGGCCCCTCCAGTTCCTCGGCGTGCGCTGCCGGATCGGTCAAGCCGGTCAATGACAGCTCGGGAAAGACGACCATGTCGGGCTTGGCAGTCCCGACAAGCTCGCGGGCGCGATGCTCGATGGTCGCCAGATTTGCAGCGACATCGTCGGCTGGCGAAAATTGCACGACCGCCAGCCGCGACAGCTTCCCCTTCGGAATCGGCTGGTAGCCGTAGAGCTTGAAAAAGTCGCCCGGATTCCAGGTGAAACTGTTGGTCATCAGTTCGGGGTAGAGTTCCGGGCGCCGTTTCTCAAACACTTTCTCGCCGAGCACCTCGCGTTTGCGTGACCTGCTCAGATCGATTTCTGCATAAGCGATGCCGTCCCCGGCATCGATCGACGCCGCCACGCGGCCGTCCGGCTCGATGATGCAGCTGCCGCCCGAGAACTGCACGGTGCGCTCCAATCCCCAACGGTTCGCCTCGATCACGTAGCAGGAATTCTCGAATGCCCGGTTGATCCAGTAAGGCGCAGGCGTGCGCTCCTGCAGCCAGTTCGAGATGTGGCAGATCACGTCGGCGCCCGCGACCGCCTCGATGCGTGCGGTTTCGAAAAAGTGCAGGTCCATGCAGACCAGCATTCCGATCCGACCGAGTTCGGTCTTGAAGACCTGATGCGCGACGTCGCCGTTCGCCGCCCATTTGGGCTCGGCGATATAGGGATGCGATTTGCGATGCCGACCGACGATCCCGTTCGGTCCGATGAGGACGGCTGTATTGTAGTAGAGCTCGGTCGCAGGATCGACCTCGGGCATCCCGAGCACGATGTAGCAATTATGCTGCTCGCAAATCCGCTGGAAGCGGTCCGTCGACGGGCCCGGAACGGTCTCGACGAACGGCTTGACCTCGTCGCGATCATACCAGCAGTACCCCGTCGTCCCCATCTCGGGAGTGACGATCAGGCGCGCGCCCTCGGCTGCGGCCTCGGTGCAGAGCTTGATCAGACGCGCGAGATTGCGCTCCTTCTCGTACATGGTCGGCTCGAATTGAACCGTTGCGGCGCGGTAGCTCGTGGATGTCGTCATTGATGTACTCCGGAAGGCGCCGTCAGACGGCCATGTGCTCGTGAACGAGCGTGTCGGTGAGAGTGGAGATCGGGCCAGACGCAACGATCTGCCCCTTCTCGAGCATCGCGAAACCGTGGGACGCGAAGCGAACGAATTCGATGTTCTGCTCGACGAGGACGACGGTCAGCCCCATCTCGCGATTGAGCCGAACAATGATGCGCTCGATATCCTCGACGATCGACGGCTGGATGCCCTCATTCGGCTCGTCGAGCAGCAACACCTTCGGGTCGGCCGCGAGCGCGCGTGCGATCGCGAGCTGCTGCTGCTGTCCGCCGGACAGCAAGCCGCCTGGCCGATCGAGATTCTCGGTGAGGTAAGGAAACAGCTCTCCGATGAAATCCGGCAAAACGCGCTTGCCATCGCGGCGGGCAAAGCAGCCCATCAGGATGTTTTCCCGGATCGTGAAGTCGGCGATGATCTCGCGCCCCTGCGGCACGTATGCGATCCCGGCGGCAGCCCTCAAATGCGTCGGCTTGGCCGACAGATCCTCGCCATTGAGGACGATGCGCCCGTCGGCGTGATCCGTGAGCGCCATGATCGTTTTCAGGAGTGTCGTCTTGCCGGTCCCGTTCCGGCCCACGACGCTCGTCACCTGCCCTGCCGGAACTGTGAGCGACAAACCGTGAAGGACGTGGCTGCGGCCGTAAAAGCTGTCGATATTGGAGAGCTGGAGCGTCACGACAACCCCTTTGACCCGAGATAGGCTGCGCGGACCTTCGGGTTCGCCTCGATCTCCGAGATCCCGCCCTCGGCCAGGACGCGGCCGAGATGGAGAACCGTGATCCGCTGCGCAATCTCGCGCACGAAGCCCATATCGTGCTCGACCACGAGCATCGTCTGCTGCCCTTTCATGCCGTTGATGATCTCTGCGGTTCTCATGGTTTCCGCTTGCGTCATGCCGGCCGTCGGCTCGTCCAGCAGGATCACTTTGGGGTTCTGAACCATCAGGATTCCGAGCTCGAGCCATTGGGTCTGCCCATGGCTGAGATCGGCTGCAGTCGTATTGATCTGTTCACGGAGCCCGATCAGCTCGACCGCACGATCGACCTTCTCGCGCGCGGTCGCCGGATGGCCGAAGCCGAGATTTGCGATCACTCCGGTCCGCCGGCAGCTCGCGACCTGCAGGTTCTGCTTCACGGTCAGGTCGCGAAACACGCTCGGGATCTGAAACTTGCGGCCCACGCCTGCACGGGCGATCAGATGTTCGGGCCAGTTCGTGATCTCGGTGTCATAGATCCAGACGCGTCCTTCCGTGCTTGGTGTCTTTCCGCTCACCAGATCCATCAAGGTGGTCTTCCCGGCACCGTTCGCACCGAGCAGAACGCGAAGCTCTCCGTCATCGACGGTGAGCGAGACGTTGTCGACTGCCTTGAAGCCGCCGAAGTTCACGCCGAGCCCGTCGATCGTGATCGCGACCGCCGACATTCTCAAGCCTCCTTGGTTTCCGTGACGGCCGCGCTGGACATCGGGACATGAGCAACACGCGGCTTGTCACGCCCGACCGAAGCAAACCGCCCGATCAGGTCATGCAAGAGCCCACCGAGGCCCCGAGGAAGGAACAGGACGGTCAGCACGAAGACCAGTCCTATGATCGCTTTCCAGGCTCCGACCAGCGCCTCCGTTTCGCTGATGCCGGCCTCCATCATGTTGATCAGAATCGCTCCAACGCACGCGCCCAGGATGGAAGCGCGGCCGCCGACGGCCGCCCAGACCACCATCGTCACGGAGAAGGCAAGATCCATGAAGGTCGGCGAGGCAAACTGCGCGACGATCACATAGAGCATGCCCGCCACGCCCGAGATCGCCGCCGCCACGCAAAAGAAGAACGTCTGGTAGAGCGAGACGTCGAAACCGAGATAGCGAACGCGCCGCTGGTCGTCCCGTGCCGCCTGCAACACCAGACCGGCCCGGGTCTCGACGATCAGGCGCGTCGCCACCAGGGTCAGGGTCAAGATACCCGCGGCCAGCCAGTACGTGCCCTTGCTGTAAGGGTCGAACTCGAAGCCGAAGATCTCGAGCGAGGCGAGGTCCGTCAGCCCGTTGAATCCACCCGTGACCGGCTGCGCATCGACCAGCACGAGGCGAACGAGCAGCACCAGGGCCAGCGTGATGATCGAGACAAACGGCCCTTCGATCCGCTTGCGAAATACAATGATGCCCAGCAAAGCCGCCACGATCACCGGCAGCGCAATTCCCATGACGAGACCGACGCTCTGGTGCTGGAACGGCAGCCAGAGAAATGATGCCTTGTTGATGCAACACAGGTCGGTCGGCGCACCCGGCTCGGCATTCCAGAGCATGAAGTCCGGCACCGGCTTGTCCGCACCCTGTTGTAGGCTGGTTGGGCTCGCCAGTTTCAGCGACATGGCGAGCATGTAGGCGCCGAGCCCGAAGAAAAGCCCCTGCCCGAGATTGAGGATACCCGCGTAGCCCCAGGACAGCGCGATCGCGATGCCGAGCATGCCATAGACGAGAAACTTGGCGATCCGGTTCAGCCCAAATTCGTCGACGAACAGCGGCACCGCAAAGATTGCGACGATGAACAGCGCGTAAGCGCAAAGTGTCAGCCTGCGATCGAGAGTCATGGAGCTCAGCGACGTTTGAACGAGAACAGCCCTTCGGGCTTCAAGACGATGACGAGAATCACGGCCGCGAAGATCACGGCGCGCGCCAGGATGTCGTTGGTCGCGACTGCGACGAGCGCATTGGTTTCTCCCAGAAGTCCGGATGCCATGATGGTACCGATCAGGCTACCGAGGCCGCCGGTGACTACAACCATGAAGCCGTCGACCACCATGCTCGAACCGAGATCAGGCGAGACCCCCTTGAAGCCTGACATCATGACGCCGGCAACACCGGCTAGTCCCGAGCCATAAGCGAAGGTGAGCGCATTGACCTTCCTGACGTCGATACCGCAAGCGGCCGCCATTTTCGGGTTGCGAATGATCGCGCGGACCTTCATTCCGAGCGACGTCCAGTACATGATGAACCAGGTCAGCGCGGTGAGCACCACGGTCACGAGCACGATGAAGCCACGGTAGGCATTGAGTTCGACGCCGGCGATGTTGACCACCCCCTGAAGTTCGGCAGGCACGGCGACATTCTGCAGGCCAGTTCCCAGGCCAGCGATGTGGATTCCCAGGAATGTCAAGCCGAACTCGAGCCGGATCGCCTGCTGAATCAGCATGGAGACTCCCCACGTCGCGAGCAGGGTGTCGAGAAGCCGCCCGTAGAGACGGCTCACCACCAGACGTTCGATGATCCAGCCAAGGGCTGCAGCGGCGAGAAAGGCCAGTGGTAAGGCCACATAGAAGCTGGTCTTCAGCCATATCCCCGAGAGCACCGCCACGTAGGCCCCTGCCATCACGATCTCGCCATGCGCCATGTTGATGACGCCCATGGCACCGTAGGTGATCGCAAGGCCGAGTGCGACCAGCAGCAGAATCGAGCTCAAGCTGAGGCCGATGAAAAGAACGTCAATCATGAAGCGTACCGCAAATCCAGCGCCTGTCGCTGTCATAGCCCGTGAGCCGAAGATCGTCTCACGGGCTGAGTGATGAGCTCAGGTCTTCAGCTTCGCCGTATCGAGGCCCTTCGAGGTGCAGAAGAGATTGGATTCGGTTTCGCCATAGGCGAAATACGGAAGCGGCTTGATCGGGTGCGGATAGGCATCGACCACCTTGCCCTGGCCGTCCGCCTGCCACTGACCGATGCGCGGCGTCAGCCAGCAATGCAGATTGTCGGCGTCGATCGTCACCTTACCGCCGGGCGCCTCGTAGCTCTGACCTGCGATGCCGGTCCGGATCCCCTCTGCGCCGAGATCCTTGCTCTTCTCCACCGCCTGCTTCCACAGGAAGACCTGGAAATAGGCGGCCTCCAGCGAATGATAAGTGACCTGCTTAGGATCGTTGACGAATTTACGGAAGCGCTCGATGAAGCTCTTGTTGCCGGGCATGTCGAGCGACATGAAATATGGGAACGAGGTATAGCTACCGGCCGCGTAATCCGCGCCCATGGCGGCGATCTCGATTTCCGACGTCACAGTTGCGCAAATCGGGATGTCGGCCTGCGAGATGCCCTGGTTCTTGAACTCTCGATAGAATGCGATGATGGAGTCACCGACGACATTGGACAAGACGACATCAGCGCCCGACTCCTTGATCTTCTTCACCATGACCGCCCACTCGGAATGGCCGAGCTCGAGATACTCGTCGGCCACCCATTGGGCGCCAGCGGCCTCGATCAGCTTCTTGGAAACTTTCGCCATCTCGCGTGGGTAAATGTAGTTCGAACCAACGATGAAGAACTTCTTCTTTCCGAGAGTCTTCACGATCCAGGGAATATAGTTCGCGAGCTGATGGTTCGGCACGGCGCCGGAGTAAATCACGTTGCGCGAGCACTCGAACCCTTCGTAGTGGGTTTGATAGAACAGCATCGCACCGCGCTTCTCGAAGATCGGCAGTACAGCCTTGCGGCTCGCGGAGGTGTGGCAGCCAAAGACGGTCATGATCTTGTCCTTGACGATCAGCTTGGAGGCCTTCTCCGAGAATGTCTTCGGATCGGACGCCCCATCCTCAACGACGACCTCGACGGGACGGCCCAGGATGCCGCCCGTAGCATTGATTTCGGCGACGGCCATCGACACGCCATTGGCGAGCAGCTTCTCCGCCACTGCCAGATTTCCCGTCTGCGAGTAGAGCGCGCCGACCTTGATCGGCTCGGCCGCAAAAGCACGGCTCACAATGTGTGGTGCGGCGAGGCTGGCCGAACCCAGCGCGGCCGCTTTCAGAAGGTGACGACGACTTACGTTCATAGAACTTCCCCTGTTTCCAAAAGTCGATGAAAGCGGAAAAACATCCATCTCCCTTCGTCCGGCGCCGGCAAATTCAAGCCAACACCTGCCGAGCTCAAGGCGAGCGCCATCGGTCGAACAACATGTCGACTTGACGATCATCCCGAAATGAATGGGCTGACGGCCTTGTCAGCAGGCAACAAAAAACCCGCACTCTCCTCTGTTCAGAGGATTGAGCGGGCTCCATCGCCGCAGTGTCGCGTGTGCTACACGCCACACACCTAGAACATGGCCTCAATGGTTGAGGGGATGCGCCAGGAACATCTGTTTCAGATGTCGGAAAATACAAGCATCGTTTTTTATCTAACGCAAGAGGATTTCGGAATTGATGACTGAATTTGCAATCTCGTCGATCGGAAGACGCTGCGCCATCGCCTCTTGGCGCAGCTTTGCGTAGGCGTCCTGCTCGTTCAAATTGTTCGCCGCCATCAGGATCGCCTTTGCGCGCGCAATTTTCTGATCGCCCAGAACCTTCCTCTTGTACTTGCGCGCCTCTTTCAAGAGACGTTGCCGTTGCAGCCAGAGATTGCGGGCGATCGCGAGATTCGTGAGCACGCCAAACGGCTTGATCGGACGCTCGATCACCGACAATGCGCCGCTCTCGAGCACCATCTGCAGCATCGACGGATTCTCATAGCTCACAATGGCAAGGATGGTCGGCGGCGGATTCGGCATCGACTTCAGCAGTTGCCCGATCTCCTCGCGAGCCTCGTCTTCCATCGAGAGAAAGACCACGTCGCATTCCTTGGGCACGGACGAAGGTACCGGCCACAGCAGGTTCGCCATGCAACCGATACGGCGCAGATGCTCGACAAGCCGTTCGCCGTCGGCGTCGAATGGGTGGATCACGGCAACGTCGAGGTCACGAAGATCCTTGAGAAGAGCGACGGACATGGATTTGGCCTCGCTCAGTAGGACAATGCCCATGCACTTCCCGGTTCATGCTTGAAGCGGACCTCCAGCATGAACGGGTCGGGTGGCACCCTCACTCCGGCATCATGCACGACGCGGTAATTTCCAGTGGCATCAACGCGCGCAACGCGCGGCCACAGATGCGTGTGGTTGGTGTTGGCATCGATCCGGACCGGTCCCTGCGGCGCGTCATACTCCACTTCCCAGAGCGACCGCAGCAGCTCTTCGAGATGGTCGCTGCGGCTCCGCTCCAGTGCTGCCGCGAAGAGGTGAACCGAGAAGTAAGCCGCTTCGGCGGGCGCCGTCATCGGCCAGTCCTTCCCTACCCGCTTATGGTAGGCATCAACGAACGCGCTGGCGGCCGGCGTATCGATGGTCTGAAAGAATGGCGCGGCTGTGACATGGCCTTCAGCAACATCGGGCCGCATCAGAACGACATCAGCTTCGCTGGTCGATTGACTGGCGATCGGAAGCTGGCGGCCGTCAAACCCGGCGTCTTTGAAGGCAGTATAGAATGGCACGATGCCTGCGCCGACAATCGTAGAGTAAATAACATCGGGCTTCATCGTGCGGACCCTGTCGAGGATCTTTGCGATGTGGCCATCGGTCAAGCTGAGCGGCACATACATTTCGTCGACAGCATGACCACCGGCCCCCGCGAAGAGATCCGCAATGATCCTGTTCGACTCATAGGGATAGACATAGTTAGATCCCACCAGAAACACGCGGCCTCCGTAGTTCTTCGTGAGATAGTCGACCAGCTGAACTGAGTTCTGATTTGGAGCTGCACCGGTAAAGATGCAGTGGCGCGAATACTCGAAGCCCTCGTAGAGCGTCGGATAGAACATCAACGCGCCTCGCGCCTCGACGACCGGCAACATCGCCTTGCGGGTACTCGACATATGCCCGCCGAAGATCACGCGCACACGGTCCTCATCCAGGAGCTTCACCGTCAGCTCGCGATATCGAGATGGCGTGGAGGCCGGATCGTAGGCTACGGGCTCAATGGGACGTCCGCATACGCCGCCAGCCGCGTTGATTTCTTCGATCGCGAGAAGCGTAGCCGCCCGCTGCGTGCGCTCGATCGCTCCGGTCACTCCGGTCTCGGAAAACAAGATACCGACGCGCCAAGTCTCTGAATCCATCAGCGTTCACCCAAAAAAAATGGTCCCCGCCCCCTTCTACAGAGGCCGAGAACCACACTGTTCGCGTTCAGGGCGACCTCGACCATGCGAGCCGCATACAAAGTATGTCAGAGGCCGGGACTCGTTGCAATGCAGCAACCGTAAAAACTTCGGCCATAAACGAACGCGAGTTTCCGCGCGAAATGCGGGGGCGTCCAATTCAGCGCAAGAAGGACCTGCGATCTGCGCGGACCGCTGCCGCAACCGCCTCGAGCACCACGCGGACACGGCGAAGTTGACGGGTATCGTCGTGGACAGACATCCAGTAGCTGCGCGTTGCCTGGAACTTGTCTCCGAGCAGAGCTTCAACCCCGGTCGCTCGCGTGCAATATAACGCGGCAGAACGCCGATCGCCGCGCCGCTGACCACCGCGTCGACCTGCGCGATCACGCTGCTGGTGCGGATCGTCGGAACGACTTCCACACCGTCACCCAAGTCAAGGAAGTTCAACTGCTGGGTGAAGAGAAGCTCGGGGATGTACCCGACGAAGACGTGTTTCCTGAGATCCTGCAGCGACCTCGGACGACCCATCCGCTGGAAGTAGATATCCGAACCATAGAGATCGAGCGTGTAGTCAGTCAGCTTCTGCGCCGTGACCTGCCCCGTCACCGGCCGGTCGAGCGTGATCGAAATATCGACCTCGCGCGCCGCCAACGAATAGGTCCGCGGCAAGGCGACCAGTTCGATTTCGAGCTCGGGATGCGCGGCAGACAGCAGGAAGAGCTTCCTGCCGAGATATCCGGCCCCGAGGCCTTCCGGAGCACCGATCCGGACGCGTCCATTCACCAGCGACTGCGCATCGGCCAGTCCGGCGATGTCGCGCAAGATGATCGATTCCAGTTTGATCTCGATGCGAGGTCAGGCCGCGGACTATGACGGATGGCGCCAGATCGGACTGACGGGCTGGGGCTGGGATGATGTCCTGCCGGAATTTCGCAATCTCGAAGACCACTTCATGGGCGCGAGCGACCTCCATGGCGCGGGCGGCGGTTGGCGGATCGAGCCTCCACGCGTGTCATGGCCGGTTCTCGATGCCGTGGCAACGGCCGCTCAGGAGATGGGCATTCCGCGCAGTCTGGATTTCAACACCGGAGACAACGAAGGCGTAGGCTACTTCCACGTCAACCAGAAGCGCGGCCGACGGTGGTCTTCGGCGCGAGGTTTTCTGAAGCCGGCCTTGAGCCGCCCAAACCTCCGCCTCCAGACCAATGTTTGTGTGGACCGGCTCCGCTTCGAAAACCGCCGTGTGACCGGCCTGCATCTGGTCCGAGACGGTCAATCCGTCGAGGTCGATGCCAAGCGGGAAGTCATCCTGTGTGCCGGCGCGATCGGCTCCGTGCAGATCTTGCATCGCTCCGGCGTGGGGCCAGCGGACTGGCTTCGCCCGTTGGGTGTCGACATTGCGCTTGATAGTCAGGGCATCGGACGAAACCTGCAGGATCATCTTCAGCAGCGCGCGATCTACAAGGTCAGCGGCATTCGCACGTTAAACGAAACGTACCATTCGCTTAGCCGCCGCGCCCTCATGGGACTCGACTACATCTTTCGCCGGCGCGGCCCGCTCACCATGGCGCCTTCACAGCTCGGCATCTTCACCCGATCGAGCCCTACGCATGAGAGAGCCAATATCCAGTTTCATATCCAGCCTCTCTCGCTCGACAAGTTCGGCGAACCACTGCACCGCTTTCCTGCGATCACGGTCGCCGCCTGCAATCTTCGGCCGACATCACAGGGCACGGTCCGGATCGAGTCCAGCAGCCCCAATGCCCCGCCACGCATCGCGCCAAACTATCTTGCCACGCCCGAGGACCGGCTCGTCGCGGCGGATGCCATTCGGGTCACCCGCACGCTGATGCGACAGCCGGCGGTCGCTCCCTACGCGCCCGAGGAATTTTTGCCCGGTCCGCACGTCGTCGACGACGACGCGTCACTCGCACACGCTGCCGGCAATATCGGGACCACCATCTTCCATCCGGTCGGCACCATCAAGATGGGGCCCGAGGCGGATCCGCTGTCACCGCTTGACGCACGCCTTCGCATGCGAGGCATCGACGGGCTCCGGGTCATCGACGCCTCGATCATGCCGACCATCACATCGGGAAATACCAACACTCCAACCGCAATGATCGCGCGCAGGGGCGCCGGCATGGTGCTGGACGACGCGCATCGATCCCGCATCGCTTAGCTGCCATTCGTTTCATCGAGGAGACTCCGCAAATGACCCATTCCGTTCCGCATTTCATCAATGGCGCCCCGGTCGGGTCTTTGCACGGCCGTGCCGCACCGATATACAATCCTGCGACAGGCGAGCAATCAGGGACCGTGCCGCTGTCCAGCGCCGACGAGGTCTCTTCAGCCGTTGCGTCCGCACGGACCGCCTTTCCCGACTGGGCCAAGTCCCCGCCGCTGCGGCGTGCGCGCATCCTCAATCGTTTCCTCCGTATCCTCGAGGACCGACTCGATGAGCTCGCGGCCGTGATCACGTCGGAGCACGGCAAGGTTTTTTCCGACGCAAAGGGAGAAGTGCAACGTGGAGCGGAGGTCGTGGAGTTTGCCACCGGCGCGCCGCAGCTTCTGAAAGGCGAAATCACCGAGAACGTCGGTACGCGCGTGGATAGCCATTCGTTGCGCCAGCCGCTCGGAGTCGTCGCGGGCATCACACCATTCAATTTTCCGGCGATGGTTCCGATGTGGATGTTTCCGGTGGCACTGGCCTGCGGCAACACATTCATCTTGAAACCCTCCGAGAAGGTTCCCTCCGCATCCATCCTGCTGGCGCGATGGTTGCAAGAGGCCGGGCTGCCGGACGGCGTGTTCAACGTCATTCACGGCGACAAGCAAGCGGTCGACGCGCTGTTGACGCATCCTGATGTCGCAGCGGTCAGCTTCGTTGGCTCGACACCCGTCGCACGATCGATCTACGAGACCGCAACTCGGCACGGAAAGCGCTGCCAGGCCCTGGGCGGCGCAAAGAATCATATGATCATCATGCCGGATGCAGACATGGACCAGGCTGTAGACGCGCTCATGGGTGCGGCCTATGGCTCGGCCGGCGAACGCTGTATGGCGATCTCGGTAGCGGTCCCTGTCGGTGAGACGACGGCAAGGACCTTGATCGAAAAGCTGGTACCTCGGATTCATGCATTGAACATTGGTCCAGGCATGGACCCGGAGAGCGAGATGGGCCCGCTTGTCAGCCAGCAACATCGCGACAAGGTGCGAGGATACATTGATGCCGGCGTCGCCGAAGGTGCGACGCTGCTGGTGGACGGTCGTGAATTTCGGCGCCAAGGTTACGAGAATGGCTACTTCACAGGCGGCACACTGTTCGATCGCGTCACACCCGACATGACGATCTACCGGGAAGAGATCTTCGGACCGGTCCTCGCGGTCGTACGCGCCTCGTCTTATGACGAGGCCGCCGCCCTGATCAACGCGCACCAGTTCGGCAATGGCACCGCGATCTTTACGCGCGACGGCGATGCGGCCCGCGAGTTCGCGAACCAGATCCAGGTTGGCATGGTGGGCATCAATGTGCCGATTCCCGTTCCGATGGCTTTCCATTCCTTCGGCGGCTGGAAAGCCTCCTTGTTTGGCGATCACCATATGCACGGACCGGAAGGCGTCCGATTTTATACCAGATTGAAGACAATTACCACGCGGTGGCCGACGGGTATTCGCACCGGCGCGGAGTACGTGATGCCAACGATGGGATGAAAGGCAAGCGACCGGATACCCCTGCTGCCAAGACATGCGCGGTAGGGAAGGGTGACCGCCCTTCCCCACACCAACCAGCATGCGGCGAATACACCTATAGTGCACGATGCGGAAGGCGCGCGCCCCCTGCAACGTCCGCGACCGCTTCTCGGCAATAAGTCTCTAGGGCATTCTTCAATCCAACTCCGCTAATGCCCGTTTTGAGCATATCCGCCACTAACGACGCCACACCGTCCGCCGCGTTGTCGATTCCGAGCCCACCGGCACGGATGTTCGAGATGCAATTCCTCCGCGAATCGGGCGTACCCGACTGCGGCGAATAGGTGACATAGACCCCGGCGCTGTCGGCCGCCGAGAGGCCGGGACGCTCTCCGATCACCATGATGCAGATCTGCGCACGAAGCGTTTCCGCGATGGGATCGCCAAGCGCCACGCGCGCCTGCGATGTCAACACCAGAGGTGCAATTGAAAGCCGTCGTGCCAAAAGACGTTCGACGATGGCGCGGACCAGGGGCACGGCGTTGGCGTCGATGGCGTTGGCCGACAATCCGTCCGCCACGATGATCACGATGTCGGCGCCTGACCTCATGCCGGCAAGGCGCTTCGCCGCCTCCGTCGAGAGTTTCCGGCCGAGATCTGGACGACGGACATAGGTGGCGCGGTCGATGGCCTGGCTTTCGACCTCGACGATGCCGAGCTTCAACTCGCCCAACGCAGCCCGCAACGAAGCCCAATTGACCTCGGACCAGACTGCCTGCCGCGCTCGCGCGTGATCGAGCAGGAACGACTGCGCTGCCCGCGTCGGCACCCCCGCGCCGAACCGGCCGAGACGCACCCGCGCGTCGGTCATCTGGCGAAGATCGAATGACGCCGCGGCCGTTCCTTCGCGTTCATCCTTCATGTCAGGCACCAGGTAGCCGTGCGTTCGCCATGTAGTTCGCGAGTCGCGGCACCTCCTCCAGAAGACGGCCAGCCCGATCGGTCAACCCGATCTCCACGAGCCATCGCTCGAACTCCGGCGCGGGCGGCCGCTTCAGCGTTTCACGGCAATAGACAGCGTCGTGGTGTGCGAGCGACTGGTAATTCAGCATCACGTCATCTGAGCCGGGCACAGTGATGACGAAATTGACGTTGGCCGCGCAGAGCAGCGTCAGCAGCGCATCCATATCTTCCTGGTCTGCATCGGCATGATTGGTGTAGCAGACGTCCACACCCATTGGCAGGCCGAGCAGCTTGCCGCAGAAGTGATCCTCGAGGCCTGCGCGAATGATCTGCTTGCCGTTGAACAGATATTCCGGTCCGATGAATCCGACCACGGTGTTGATGAGCAGCGGGCTGAACTCGCGCGCGACAGCATAGGCCCGGACTTCCATCGTCTGCTGATCGACGCCGAAATTTGCTTCCGCCGAGAGCGCTGCGCCCTGCCCGGTCTCAAAATACATCAGATTGGCATCGGCCGGACCCCGGTGGAGGCCGCGCACGGCTTCATGGGCCTCCTTCAGCAAAGCGAGGCTGACGCCGAATCCCTCATTGGCCTTCTGCGATCCAGCGATCGACTGGAACACAAGATCGACAGGCGCATCGGCCATGACGGCTTTCAGGGCCGTCGTCACGTGCCCCAGGCAGCAGGTTTGCGTCGGAATCGACAGGCGACTACGCAAATCGTCCAGCAGAGAGACGATACGGACATAGTCATCCACCGTATCCGTCGCCGGATTGACCCCGATCACCGCATCGCCTGATCCCATCAGCAATCCGTCGATGGCCGAAGCGGCAATGCCATAGGAATCATCGGTCGGGTGGTTCGGCTGATTGCGCGTCGAAAGCCGTCCCTTGAGCCCGATCGTCGAGCGGAATGTCGTAACCACTTCCCGCTTGGACGCCACCGAGATCAGATCCTGCAACCGCATGATCTTCGAGACCGCAGCCACCATCTCGGGCGTCAGGCCGGGCGCCACCGCTTCAAGCTGCCTCTGGCCTGTCTCCGGCTTGAGCAGCCATTCGCGAAATTCACCGACAGTGAGCGATGAAACGATCGCAAAGGCGATCGGGTCATGGCGATCCATGATCAGGCGCGAGACGTCGTCGGTGTCGGCCGGAATCAGCTCCTCGGCCAGGAAGGTCTTGAGCGGCAAATCGGCGAGCGCCATCTGGGCCGCGAGCCGTTCGACCGGACCGTCCGCGGCGATGCCGGCAAGCTGATCGCCCGACCGCTCGGGCGTCGCCTTGGCCATCAGATCCTTGAGGTCGGCAAAGCCGAAGACGGTTCCTTCGATGGTTGTCTTGTACGGCATGATCGGTGGCTACCCGTTGATCAAGGCCAGCGCTTCGGCATGAAGTCGCGGCGTTGCCGTCGCCAAGACGCGTCCTTCCGAGCGAATTGAAAGCGGACATCCGTCCCAATCGGTGATGCAGCCGCCCGCGCCCTGCACGATCGGAACCAGGGCCATGTAGTCATATGGCTGAAGCCCCGTTTCGAGAACGATGTCGCAGTGTCCCGACGCAAGCAGACCATAGATGTAACAGTCTCCGCCAAAACGGCGCAGTCTGGCGGCTCGCGAAAGCCGCTCGAATGCCACCATCTCGCTGTTGCGGAACATGTCGGGCGATGTCGTGTAAAAGCGCGCGTCCACGACACGCTCGCAGGCGCTGGTCCGCGCCGATCCACTGCCGAACAGCGCGAGACCAGGCTTTGCCGCCCACCGTTCGCCTGTAAAGGGAACGTCGATCAGGCCGCAGAACGGTTGCTCCTGATAGGTCAGCGCGATCAGCGTGCCGAACAAGGGAAAGCCGCTGATAAAGCTCTTGGTGCCGTCGATCGGGTCGACGATCCAGGTGAACGCACCGCCGGGCTTGCGTCCGATCTCCTCACCGATGATGCCATGCTCCGGAAAGCGTGCCTGGATTCGTTCCCTGAGGCGCAACTCGACCAATCTATCAGCAATCGTCACCGGGCTGGTATCGGACTTGGCGACGACGTCCAGCGGCGTGCGGAAATAGGACAGCACGATGGGCCTGACCGAATCTGCGAGCTCGGCAGCGAATGACAGGTAGACGTCGGCATCGTCTGCCGTGACGGCCTGTTGAGCCATTACAGCGCTTTCAGGAACAGCGGCCATCGCGGATCGTGGATGATGGAGCGCGCCCGCATGTGTTTCCATATGCCGTATTTGTAGAAGTCGAAGTCCAACGTCGAGAGCCGGTTCTGCACCATCGCCCAGGTGCTCCACTTGATGTCGGCGAGTGCCTTGTGGACAATGAAGCGCGCGTGCCATCGCTTGTCGTATCGGCCGAAATACGCCTCGATGATCTCCTGCTCGACATCTTCCGGAAAGAAGTGCTCGCCGCTCCAGATCGCGAGGTCGTAGAGCCGCTCGTTGTTGGATGCATATTCGAAGTCGATCAGCTTGATCGAACCGTCCTCGCCGACCAGGAAGTTTCCAGGCATCGGATCGTTGAAGCAGGGAACGAGGTCGAGCCCGGCGGCCTCGAGCGCTGCACGCGCCTGTTGATATTGGCGGTAGAGCCAGGCATGATCCTCGGGCCAATGTCCGCCGAGTTGCCTCACCTGCTCGTAGTGCTCCTCGATCATGTCGAACACGGTCTTGGTCAGCGGCAGTGGCGAAGCCGCGTGGAGGCGGCGATAGATCTGCACCACGTTGGCACGAAAGGCCGGATCGACGAAGTCGCGATGGGTCGACGCCCGCCGGTCAGCGAGAAATTCGGAGACCTCGATGTCGAGATGGTCGAGGAAGTCGAAAGTGCGAGGCCCGACACCGATCACCTCGGCCTGCCTGCTGGCGGCCCGCGCCGCATTACGATCGATGAACATCTCGGTGCCGCGGCCCGGAATCTTCACGAAATATCCGACGGGATCCTGCTCGACCGTCACACGGAAATTGGTGTTGCTGATGCCACCGGACACCGGCTGATAAGACAAGCGGCGCCCTTTCCAGGCCTCGACCTGAACGATCGCGGCCTCGAGAGACCGCTCCGTATCCGACCTGCCGCTACCGACTTCAATCATGCCTCTTGTCTCGCTTCGCCCTAGAGAGTTCGCAACCGCTGCTCGAAGCCCGGATGTCCGAGCAGCATCCGGCAGCGCAGGAACCGCCATTCCGCGTATTTCAGGAACTCCACGCCGCGAAGCGGCGATCGTGCGTGCTGAAGCAGGCTGCGCAACGCCCAATACAGATCGTCGGCTGCGGCATACAGCCTGCATCGACTGAAGGCCTGCTCGCTGAATCGACCATCATGCATCTCCAGCAGCGGCTTCATCTGGCTCTCGAACTGGAACAGCTCGTTCATCTGAACACCCAGTTGGTAGTAGGGATCGATGTCGCCGGCCATGTCGAAATCCACCAGCATCATCGCGTTGTCCGGGCCGAGCATCACGTTTGAGGAATGCGGATCGCCGTGCGCAGGTTTCCGTTCGACCCCGGCCGCGGAGATCGCCTCGCGGATCGCCGTCATCCATGCCAGCATCCAGCCCGCATCGCCCGGGAGCACGGCTCCTGCCCCTGCGACCAGCGGACAAAGCTCATCGATCCCGTCGAAAACCGACCAGGACCGACCGAATGGCTCGCCCGCGGCGATCGACTTCTGCATGTCGATGAGCCGGACCATCGCGCCGTCCTGCATCAAGTCGTCGATTTTCGCCGTGCGCCAGCCATTGCCGAGCCGCGCGAACAGCGCGGCCCTTTCGGCAGGCGCACGCGCGATCGGCTGCGGCGACAGATGAAGCCCATGAAGGCGGCACGCCGCCGAAAACGCCACCTCGTCGTCGACCAGTTCGGCAACCTCGTCATTTGCGAGCCGAAGGAAGAGCGTTGCATCATTGCCCTCGGGGGCGACGTTGAACGAGGTCGACTCGACGGCATGGTAGGACGGCGAGGCCACCGGAAACGTGGAGGCTGCATAGGCCGCTCGCGCGGCATCGATGACCGGCAAGCTCCTGATCGCGCGTTCGGCGCGCTGCTCGAGGGCCGTCGCCGGATTGCCGAGCGTCTTCATGCTGCCGTCCCGCTTGGATCGACCGCTTGCAGGCCTTCGCTGGCGATCGCGTACAGCATGTCCGCCAGGACCTGCGTTCCGAGGGCCTGATCGGGGGCGCTCGTGAACTCGGTCGGGTGATGAATGACGCCGTCGCGCGAGCGCACCGCCAGAACGACCGAAGGACAGACACCGGACATCGCCACGGCATCGTGCCCGCCGATCGTGTCCAGATGGCGCGCCGCTTCACCATGGGTGGCGGCAGTTCGCTCGGCGAGCGCGATCAGCCCTTCGGCAAACCGACCCGCCTTGCGGCGGTCGACCGCCCTAACCTGGTAGGTCACGCCGGCCTTCTCCGCCGCTGCCTCGACCCGGAGCTTCATCTTGCGTTCGGCTTCGGCGAGAACGTCGGGCGAGCCCGACCGTAACTCGATGAAGAGAACGGCTTCGGACGGGACCGTATTGGGCGAATTCGGAAACACCTCCAGACGGCCGACGGAGGTGTGCAGGTCGAGGCCGTGCTCGCCGGCGATCTGCTTCAGATCGGCAATGAGATAGGCCGCCCCGAGCACCGCGTCCTTTCGCTCTGCCATCGGCGTCGCGCCCGTATGCGCCTGCCGGCCAAGGAATGCCAGACGATACTTGGTTGCGCCCCAGAAGCGGGTAAAAATTCCGAACGTCTCGCCGGCCTCGAACAACGCCTTGTCGCCCTCGATATGAAGCTCGATCAGTGCGCTGGGGATTGCCACCTTGTCCTTTCCGGCATAGCCGATCTCGGCGAGGGATTGGCGCACGGTCACTCCATCGCCATCCTTGCGGTCGAGCGCCCATTTGAGCTCGGTCGCCCCGGCGAATACGCTGCTGCCCAACAGGCTCGGCTGGAAACGCGCGCCCTCCTCATTGGTCCAATTCACCACCTGGAAATTGCAGAGCGGCAGCTTGTTCTCCGCCTTGAACCTTTCCGACACGGCGAGCACCGCCTCGCAAGCCGCGACGACACCGAGGGCCCCATCGAAGCGGCCGCCATTCGGCTGGCTGTCGATATGCGATCCGACCATGACGACCGGCGCGTTGGCGCCCGCCATCGACAGGCTCCCGAACTGATTGCCGATCGCGTCCACGGCCTGCGCAAAGCTATTTCGGGCGAACCATCGACCGAGCCAATCGCGTGCCGCTCCATCTTCCTTCGACAGCGCCAGCCGCGTCATGGATCCGTCCGGCCCGCCACCGAATGTCGACAGTTCATCCATCATCGCCTGAAGGCGCGAAGGATCGATGGGAGCGCGACTGCAGGCGATTTCAGACATAGATGATTTCCACGTTGGATTTGAGGAACTGCTCGGAAAAATCCTTGGTCAGGGTGCATCCTGTGATCACCCCATCGACGTCGTGCAGACCGAACGTGTGGATTGAACCGAGGCGACCGAATTTGGAGCCGTCGGCGACGATGACCGAACGCTTGGCCTGGGCCCGCGCCACGCGGCGGATGATCGCCTCGTCCTCCCCGTAGTCCATGAAGCCGCGTTCGGCATGCACGGCGCTGATCGCGATGATCGCGAGATCGAAGAAATGCTCCTTCATCGCGGCCACCGTCTCCGGCCCGAAAGTGGCCTGGTAGTCCGGCCGCAACCGTCCTCCGAGCACGCGAACGCTGGGCGGCGACGAATAGTAGAAGTGGGCCGCGACCGCGAGCGAGTTGCTCACGATCGTCAGATCCTTGCGGATTTCGAGATGCTTCAGGCATGCCAGCGCCGTGGTTCCTTCGTCGACGAAGATCTTCATGCCGTCCTTGACCAGAGCCGCCGCGGCCTCGCCGATCCGCGCCTTCTCCCTTGCGCCGACCCGCAAGCGTTCGGCAAAGGGCTGGTCGCTCTCCTGCCGATCCAGCACGGCACCACCATAGACACGGCGCGCGAACCCCTGCGTCTCGAGCTCCCTGAGGTCGCGCCGGATCGATTCCTGGCTGACGTTGAACTGATCGACCAGATCCTTGACATGGACCCGCTGCTGCTGACGCAGCAGATCGCGGATCAGTTCCAGACGATGCTCTGTAAAGCTCATGGCCGTTTCCCGGTTGCCACGGCACTGTCGGCCGCTTCATGGTCCATATTGACGCCCCATCTCATGGCATCGTGGCGCGCACGTCGAGGCTGGCGGAAGCTGTCGGCGGCACCACCAGATGGCAGGCGGCGAAATCCTGCCGCTCCCGCACCGTCAGGCTGGGCTGAAGACGACCGCATTTGTTCATGGCCTGGGGGCAACGCGACCTGAAGCTGCAGCCGATGGGAATGTCGAGCGGGCTCGGCGGCTCACCCTCCAGCAGGCAATCCTCCGGCCGATAGCGACGCTGCTCAAGTGTCGGCATGGCGCTCAGAAGCGCCTTTGTATAGGGGTGTGCCGGATCGAAGAACAGACGCTCATTGTCGGCGAGCTCGAAGACCTCGCCGAGATACATCACGGCCACGCGGTTGCAAGCTTTCCTCACCATCGCAAGGTCGTGCGAGATGAAGATGTAGGTGAGATCATAATCCTTCTGAAGCTTCTGGAACAGGTCAAGCAGCTTGAACTGCTCGGCCTGGTCAAGCGCCGATAGCGTCTCGTCCATGATCAGGATTTCCGGCTCAAGAACCAGCGCACGGGCAACGTTGACGCGTTGCCGCTGTCCCGCGCTCAAGCCCAGCGGGAGCTCCTCGTAGAGTTCGGCCGGCAGCCCTACCTCTCCCATCACCTTCAGCACGCGCTCGCGAATCCGGGCTTTGTCGCGCCACCCGTGCGTCCGCAGCGGATCCTCCAGCATGGTTCCGATCGCGGTCCGCGGCGGCAGCGAACCGAACGGGTCCTGCAGCACCATCTGCAGCTTGCCACGAAATTCGAGTAAAGCCCTGCCCTTCAGCGTCGCGATATCCTTGTCCGCACAGAGAATCTGCCCGGAGCTCGGCAGTTCGAGCCTACTGAGAAGCCGCATCAGGGTCGATTTTCCGCAGCCGGACTCACCGACGATGGCGAAGCTGTCGCCCCGACGGATGTCAAAGGTGACATTGCGCACCGCGCGCACGAGATTGACCCCGCCGAAGCCGGTCTTCTTCCTGACCTTGTAGATCTGTGAGGCGTCGCGGAGGCTGAGGACCACTTCGCGCTGCCCGTCGGAGTGCGGCGTCGATGCGGGCTCACCCCATATTCTCGGTGTCTGCCGGACCAGCTCACGGGTATAGGGATAGACCGGTCGGTCGATCAGATCTTCGGTGGACTGCTCCTCGACGATACGACCTGCATCCATGACCAGGATGCGCGAGCAAGCCTCGCGCGTCACCGGAAGCGACGACGAGATGAACAGGACGGCGGTATTGAACGTCGTCGTCAATTCCTTCATCAGCCGGATCACCTGGGCTGCGACGGTGACATCGAGCGGCTGCGTAACGTTATCGGCGACCAACAGCGCAGGATTTGTCACCAACGCGTCCACGATGAGCGCGCGCTGCATCATGCCGCCCGAAAACTGCGAGGGATAATCGTGAAAGCGATTTCGCGCAGACGGAATCCGCACGGCGTCGAGCAGCTCGACGACGCGCCCTTCGGCCTCCCGACGCGATACGCCAGGCACCACCGCGCGCATCTTCTCGACGATCTGGGCGCCGACCGGCAGGGTGGGATCGAGTGCGCCCATCGGATTGGCGCCGACATAGGACACCCGCTGGCGCAACGCGCGCATGTCCGCGCCGCGCAGCGCGTAAATGTCACGTCCCTCGAACAGGACCTCGCCGGATCGTTTCGTCAACGGCGGCTCGAGCCAGTTGACCACGGCTTTGGAAAGCACGGTCTTGCCGGAGCCGCTGGCGCCGACGACGCCAACGATCTCGCGCGGCGCCAGGCTCAACGACACGCTGTCGAGGATGATCTTCGGCGCCTCGATGCGGCCGGCGGCAATCGTCACGTTCCTGAGCGCGAGAAGCGGCCGCGTCATCCTTCCGCTCCTCCGTGAACGGTGTTGCGCGCGCGTTCGAGGGACGCCCCGATCAGGTTGATGCTGGTGAGGGTCAATCCGAGGAACAGGCCCGGCATTGTGGCGATCCACCACGCGTTCAGCAGATATTTGCGCCCGTCCGCAATGATGTTGCCGAATGTCGGCGTCGGCGGCTGCACCCCGAGCCCGAGAAAGCCGAGCGTCGATTCGAAGATCATCATGCGCGCGACGTCGAGCACGGAGGTGAACAGGACGGGCGGCAGCAGCAATGGCAGCAGCAGGCTCAGGATGATCCGAAGGTCGGTCGAACCGCCGATCTTCGCGGCGCGGACATACTCCCGCTGCCGCTCGGTCATCACGATGCTGCGCATGATGCGTGCGTAAACCGGCCAGTTGGAAATCCCGAGCACCAGGATGATCGCCGGGATGGTCGGGCGAGAGACGCCGAGGACGGAAATGGCAAGGATGATCATCGGGATCGAAAGCTGCGCGTCGGTCAGCCGCATGATGATCGCGTCGGTCCGTCCGCCGAAATAGCCGGCAATCGTGCCGAGCGTGCAGCCGATCGCCAGCATGACGATGACGGAGGCGACGCCGATCAGGAACGAGTAGCGCAGGCCGACGAGCGAACGCACCAGCATGTCGCGGCCGATCTGGTCGGTCCCGAGCGGATGGGCCCAGCTCCAGTTGCCGCCGAGAAACAGCGGCGGCAGCAGGCGGGCCTTGATATCCATCTTGGTCGGATCGAGGCTGCTCAGTTCCGGATAGAGCGCGGCTGCCAACGCAAGCACGACGAAGATGCCGAGGCCGACGCGGAATCCCGGCGTGGCTGCCGCCTTGTCGAAAATGCGTCGGGCGATGGAGCGTTGGACCGGCTTGCGCGCAATCGGCGCGCCGGCGGCGGTGGCGACTGACATCAATATTCCAGCCTCAATATTCCAGCCTCGGGTCCATGGTGGTGGCGACGAGATCGACGACGATATTGATCAGCACGAAGATCGCACTGGTGACGATGGCGATCCCTTGGATCAGCGGGAAGTCGCGCTGCAGCACCGCGTTGATGGTGAGGAGGCCGAGCCCAGGATAGTCGAAGATGTACTCGACGATGATCACCCCACCGAGCAGGCTCGAAAACTGGATCCCGAGCAGGTTGAGGAGCGGCACGGAGGCATTGCGGAGCGCATGGTTCGCAATGATGCGGCCGCGACCGAGGCCGCGTACGTGCCCCACCGCCACATAAGGCTCCGTCATCTGCGCCGATACGGAGCTGACGAGCGTCCGGATCAGAACGGGTGACAGTTCGACGGCCAGCACGACGGCCGGGAGGACCGTATAGGCGAACCCCTTGTAGCCAATCGCCGGCAGCCACCCGAGCTTGACCGAGAACAGCAGTGCCAGGACGATTCCGAGCCAAAAGTTCGGCAGCGATATGAAGATCGAGGAAATGTAGAACGCGAGCTTGTCCGGCCATCGCCCGATCGCCAGACCGCCGGCAACTCCAATGACGCCCGAGAAAACCAGCGCGATCACCAGCGTGAGCGCGGCGAGCTGAAGGGTCATGGGCAAGGCTTCCAGGATCAGGCTCAGGACCTTTGCCCGTTCACCGCGCGTCGTGTCGTTGAAGGTCGCGCCGCCCGTCGCGGCGCCATTGGCTGGCCGCACGAAGGATTGGCCGAGATCGCCGCGCACGACGCCGCCCATGTACCGCCCGAACTGGACAACGATCGGGTCGCGCAAGCCCATGTCAGTCGCAATCTTCTCGATCAGGGCCTCCGGTGCCATACCGCCTGCCATCAGGCGCACCGGATCGCCCGGCACGATTCTGAGCAGCGTGAAGATCAGCAGCGACACGAGGAATATGATGAGCACGCCCTGAGCCAGACGCCGCAGCAGGAAATTCAGGACGAACATTCGCGAGCTCCGGAAGGGGCATGCTGAACCGCGTGCCGGCCAGGCCCAGCACGCAGCGAGCATTCGTGGTCAGGCGACGGGCCTGGAGGCATCCATTGATCCATCCGGATAGATGTACAGGCCTTCGAAATCCTTCTGCATCGCGTGGATCATCACGGACGTGAAGAGCGCGAGCGCCGGCATCTTCGAGGCCAGCAAAGGCATCGTTTCGGTCTGCAGGATCTTCTTTCGCTCCTCGAGCGTCGGCGCGCTGCGCTCCTTGTCGAGGCTCGCATCGATTGCCGGATCCTCGATGCCGCAGATGCGATGCGACGACGAGTGGAAATGGGTGCGGAGGATCAAGTCGGGCTCGGGCGAACCGGTCGACCAGCCGCAGTCGACCATATGGCCGGGGCCGCCGCCAGGGCGATGGTACAGCCTCTCGTTCCAGGCGGCAGGCTCAAGCACGGTCAGGCTGACGTTGAAGCCCTGTTCGTTGAGCATCGCGGTGATGATCTCGCCATACTCCTTGGTCTTCGGATAGAAGCCGACCGACGTGATGTATTCGAGTGGCGGCAATCCTTTGCCATTCGGAAAGCCGGCCTCGGCGAGCAGCGCCTGGCACTTCTTCGGATCGAACTTCGGATAGTTCTCGAGATCGATGTAGCCGAACTTGACAGGCGATACGAAGTTGGATGACGCGTGCCCTGCGGAGCCCAGCACTTCGAGGATGAGATCGCGATTGACCGCATGACAGGCGGCAAGACGGATGCGCGGATCGTTGAACGGCGGCTTCGAGCAGCGGAACCAGAGATACTTGTTCTCGACCGATACCACCCGGTTGATGTGGATGTTCGGATTGCCCTTGACGGTATCGACCTGCTCGGGCTCCAGCCGCTCGACGATCGAGGCCTGGCCGTTCATCAGCGACAGCATGCGCGTCGTTGAATCGCCGGTGAAGGTGAAATTGATGCCCGTGATCGCAGGCTTGCCTTTGAAGTAGCCATCGAAGGCCTTCATCACGGTATCGTTGCCGCGCTGCTCGACGAACTTGAAGGGACCGGTGCCGTTGAGCCGCTGCGACAGCACGCCGCCCGGCCCGCCGGCAACATCCTTTGCCGACATGATCGGCAGGAAGGCCGCGAGGAACATGAAAAGGTGCGCCGGATAGCCGCCCTTCGAGGTGTCGATGATGACGGTGTAGTCGTCGGGCGTCTCGATCTTCAGCGTTTCGCTCGGGCCGGGATACCATTGCGCCGGGCGATCCGGCTTGGAGCCATATTCCAAAGTGGCCTTGACGTCGTCCGCCTTGAACGGCTTGCCATCGTGGAAGACCACGCCCCGGCGCAGCTTGATCTGCAGGCGATTGGGATCGAGCAACTTGATGTCGGTGGCGAGCTCGTAGACAACCTCGCTCGGGTTATCGAGCCTCATCGGGGTGCGGGTGAGGAAGCCCATCACGAAGCCCTCGATGTTCTTCTGCGACAGCGTCGTGTGAGCGGTCGGATCCCAATTGCCGGTGATGTTCTCGGCCGACAGGAAGGTCATGGTCTTGCCGGCCTGCGCGTGAGCCGCGGAGATGAAATAATCCGGATTGATCTGCATGTAGCCTGCGGCAACCGCGGCTCCTGCCGCCCCTTTCAAAAAGTGGCGGCGGTCAACTTTCGGATGCATCGACATTCCCCTTGTTTCGGAACGACCAGAGAATCGGTCAAAACGGTCATGCAGGAGCCGTGCCAGAGCCCGGAAATCGACAAGTGGCGCGGGAGTCGACGTGGTTTTTGACCACTTCTACAGCAGGATTGCGCTCAAGCTGTCCCGGACCTCCCGCTAAACCGCCCTCCGATGGGCAGTTCGCCTATGAGAAGGGCATTGAGCTCAACACTTCGGTCAAGCCAGCCAGCTGAGGTGAGGAAGCATTCGCGCGAACGCCACCAGCGGACGTCGCTCTTGAAGCAGACCCACAATCGATAAAATCGCACGAGTGAGCGGCGACGTGGATTGGGCAGACACTGCATTGTTACGCGTCGTAGTCACGAACCTGGCGACGGTGTGCTAGGCATGCTGTAGCCCTCAGTTCCGCGGCGCCGCGCGCTTGCTCGTCTTGCGTTCGTTCGACAGCCCGCTTGCGAATACCTGAGTCGCCGCGATCAGCGTCTCGATCGCGCGCGATGATCTGGTCCTGTTCGGCTTCGCCAGCTCCTGCAACAATAGTCCATCAATACCGGCTAGCATGAACCGCGCAACGTCGGCGCATCCCGCCGCATCGAGCTCGCCGGTGCGCGCAGCAACGCCCTGCAGGATGTCCTGATAGACCTTGATATATGCATCATATTGATAACCCGCGAGCCCGGCTGCATCGTCACGGCGGAGCGCGTACAAGGTTAGCTCGTACTGCACGATCTGCAGCTCGAGCGTTCGCGTCAGGTAGCGCCAACCGGCACGCAGGGACTCGCGGATGCAGCTTGCGATGTCAGCCGTCTCGCCGGTCTCCTCGCGCAGCGCCGTGACCGTCTCATCGATCAGATGTTCGAGCACCGCAAGCAGCAGCGCGCTCTTGCTCTCGAAATGATAGTGCAGCGTGGCGAGCCGAACGCCGGCACCGGCCGCGATGTCGCGGGTCGTCGTCGCCGCGACGCCGCCGGTCGCGAGCGCCTGCAAGGCGCCCTCGATGATCTGGCGCCGCGTCCGTTCGCCCTTGGCGCCGATCTGCTCACGTCCTGCAGTTGTCATCCGTCTCTCCAATGCGCGCGACGATTGTCTATCCCGTGACGCACAAATTTGCATGTTGCACAAAATTGGTCATTTGACCAATTTTGACTCCTGTGTTTTCCTTGAGGCAGGGAACATCGAAGTTCCGGGGGAAACACATGTCGAGAGGAACGAGAACATGACCACAGCAGCCGCTCGCAACAACGACACGCTGACTCGTCACGTCGTCTACCCCTTCGCGAATGCCAACTTCCTCGCCGCGAACCCGCCAATCTGCATCGAGGGCGGTGACGGTGTCTATGTCTCGGACGGCCAGGGCGGCCGCTATCTCGATGGACAGGCCGGGTTGTGGAACGTCAATGTCGGGCATGGCCGGCCCGAGATCAAACAGGCAATCATCGAACAGCTCGATCGTCTCAGCTTCTATTCGACCTTCGGCAACACCACCAACAGCCCGTCGGTCGCGCTCGCGGACGAGCTCTGTCGGCTGGCCGAGCCGGAAGGCATGGTCCGTGCATTCTTCTCATCCGGCGGCTCGGAGGCGAATGAAGCTGCCATCAAGCTCGCCAAGCAATATTGGCGGCTCGCCGGCCAGCCGCTGCGCACCAAGATCATCTCGTTGCGCGGCGCCTATCATGGCGTGACGCTCGGCGCGTTGTCGGCCGGCGGCGTCAATGTCTACAAGGAGCAATTCACGCCGCTGCTGCCGGGCTTCTTCCAGGTCGAGGCACCGCACGTCTATCGCAATCCCTTCACGTCGGATCCGGAGGCACTCGGCCGGCTCTGCGCCGAGTTGCTGAAGCGCGAGATCATCTATCAGGGTCCGGATAGCGTCGCGGCCTTCATGGCCGAACCGGTGCAGGGCGCCGGCGGCGTGATCGTGCCGCCTGCGAATTTCTGGCCGCTGCTGCGCGAGGTCTGCGATCGCCACGGCGTGCTGCTGATCGCCGACGAGGTCGTCACCGGCTTCGGCCGCTCCGGCAGCATGTTCGGCAGCCGCGCCTGGGGCGTGAAGCCCGACATCATGGTGTTCGCCAAGGGGATCAACAGCGGCTACATCCCGCTTGGCGCGACCTTGATCAATGCGAAGGTCGCGGCGGCCTTCCAGTCCGACGACAAGTCCCAGTTCACGCCGCGCGCTTTCATGCACGGCAACACCTATGCCGGGCATCCCCTCGCCTGCGCGGCCGCGATCGCCAATCTGCGCATCGTCGAGCAGGAAGCGCTGCCGGCCAATGCCGGCAAGGTCGGCGCCTATCTGCTGGCGCGGCTGAAGGACATCCAGACGCGCCATCCCAACATGGGTGACGTGCGCGGCAAGGGACTGATGATCGGCATCGAGCTGGTCGCCGATCCCGCAACCAAGCGGCCGTTCGATCTGGCGGAGAATTTCGGCCAGCGGATCTGGGAGCGTTGCGTCGCCAAGGGCATCCTGATCCGCAACCTCGCCGATACGTTCATCATCTCCCCGCCGCTCACCTTCACGACCGAACATGCCGACAAGATTGCGGACACGTTCGACGAGGCGATCAGCGCGGTCGAATAGATCAACACGAGGGCGGCGCGTCAGGACGAAGGATTGCACGCATGGCTACTGGGTTCGTCTGCCATGAACTTTACATGTGGCATAACACCGGCAACTGGGCTCAGGTGTTTCCGCCGGGATTGACGATCCAGCCAGGGACCCATGCGGAGAATCCGGAGACCAAGCGCCGCATCCGCAATCTGGTCGAGGTCAGCGGCCTGCTCGATGAGCTCGTGCAGATCAAGCCGCGTTCGGCGACGGTCGCCGAGATCGCCCGCGTCCACACGTCAGAGCATATCGCGCATATCAAGCGCCTCAGCGATGCCGGCGGCGGCGATGCCAGCGAGCTGACGCCGCTCGGCGCCGGCAGCTACGAGATCGCGCTACTCGCGGCCGGCGGCGCGATCGCCGCGGGCGAAGCGGTCGCATCCGGCGCGGTGACCAATGCCTATGCGCTGGTCCGCCCTCCCGGACATCATGCGCGCCCCCAGCTCGGCATGGGCTTCTGTCTGTTCGGCAACGCAGCGGTCGCAATCCGCCATCTGCAGGCGACGGGCAAGGTCGGCCGCGTCGCCGTCGTCGACTGGGATGTGCATCACGGCAACGGGACGCAGGCGATCTTCTACGAAGACCCCAGCGTGCTCACCATCTCGCTGCATCAGGACAATCTATTTCCGCCGAACTCGGGCGCGCTCGCTGAGAACGGCGCTGGTGCCGGCGAAGGCTACAACATCAACGTGCCGCTGCCGCCGGGATCGGGCATCGGCGCCTATCGCGCGGCATTCGAGCGCGTCGTGCTGCCCGCGGTGCATCGCTTTGCGCCAGACATGATCGTGGTCGCATCGGGCTTCGATGCGTCGGGTGTCGATCCGCTTGGCCGCATGATGCTGTCATCGGCGGCCTATCGCGAGATGACGCGCATGCTGCTCGCCGCCGCCAAAACCTTGTGCAATGGCCGCATCTTGATGACACATGAAGGCGGCTATTCCGAGATGTACGCGCCCTATTGCGGGCTTGCGGTGCTCGAGGAGCTGTCGGGCGTGCGGACACATATCGCCGATCCCTGGGAGCCGCTGATGGCCGCATGGGGCGGCAACGATCTGCAGCCGCATCAGGCCGCAGTGGTCGAGGCCGCCGCTGCACTGGTGGCGCAGCTTCCTGCCACGCGCTGAGTTCACTCGATGGTGTTGTCGATGCACGTGATTGCCGGATGCCATGGCATGGTTCGTGCAACAACGGCCGCCGTGCATCTCTTGCTCTAGAGGGAGGCGTCGGATTGTCCGCGCCATTGACGAGGGGTACTGACGCTCATGATTGACCGACGTTCACTTCTCGGCGGCGTTGCCGCCGGCGCAGGTTCAATTGCAATGCTGGCGAGCTTGAACGGCGGGGCTCGCGCGGCGGGCGCACCGGCCAAGGTCGGCTCGGCACTGCCGATGTCCGGCTTCGCCGCCGCAGACGGCATCGAGTTCAAGAACGGCCTCACGCTCGCCGCCGAAGAGATCAACGCCGCCGGCGGCATCCTCGGACGCCCGATCCAGATCGAGATCGAGGACACCAAGGAGATGGGCGCCGACATCGTGACCCAGGCGATGCAGCGCCTGATCGATCGCCATTCGGCCGGCGCGATCATCAACGGCTACAATGTCGGCACCAACATGGTGGAGATGGATGTCGCCGCCGACAACGACGTCATCTTCGTGCACTACAACACGCTGATCTCGCACAACACCAAGTTCCTCAGCGACCCGCAGCGTTATTATTCGTGCTTCCAAGGCGACCCGCCCGAGTTCTACTACGGCCCCGGCTTCCTGCTGTTCCTGAAGTCGCTGATCGACAGCAAGCAGTGGAATCCGCCGAACAAGAAGATCGCGATCATCCCCTCGGCCAACGAATATTCGATCGTGATCGCCAACGCGATCCGCGACCGGGTCAAGGAGTTCGGCTTCGAGCTCGGGCTCTACGAGACCGTGCCCTTCCCGACCAATCAATGGGGACCGACGCTTGCCAAGCTGCGCCAGGATCCGCCGGCCGCGATTGCGGTGACGCACTTCCTGCCGCAGGATCTGGCGCAGTTCATGACCCAGTTCCTGCCCGAGCCGACGCAGAGCCTGGTCTACATGCAGTACGGACCATCGCTGCCGGCGTTTCGCGAGATCGGCAAGGAAGCCATCAACGGCGTGATCTATTCCACCGTGATCGGCTGCCTGCCGGATGAATTCTCCGCGGCCTACCGCAAGACCTATCGCGAGAAGTTCGGCGCCAACGCTGCCTTCATCACGGGCTCGCAGACCTATGACGGGCTCTGGCACTACGCATTGTCGGCAGCGATCGCCGGCGGCGCCAGCGAGCCCAACAACAAGGAGCAGACCCGCAAGGTTTCGGAAGCGATGAAGCGGCTGATCTATCGCGGTGTCAACGGCATCTATCACGCCGATCCGAAGGGCCAGTCCGCGTTCTGCTATCCGACCCAGGTCAAGGATCCCTCGCTCGGCATGGCGCACCAGTTCCTGCAACACCAGGACTATCGCACCGATCCCAAGCTGATCGCGCCTCCGCTCTACGCCACCGACGCGATGAAGCTGCCGCCCTGGATCAAGGCGTGAGAGGCTGGCGCGGTGACCTCTCCTGACCAGACGAATGATCCACTGCTCGTCTGCGAGGACGTGACCAAGACGTTCGGGTCGCTCCGCGCGGTGGACGGTCTCTCCTTGACCGTCCGGCCCGGCGAGGTGGTCGGCCTCGGCGGGCCGAATGGCGCCGGCAAGACGACGTTCTTTGACGTCGTCACTGCCGTCACCCCGATCACCGATGGCCGCATCCTGTTTGCGGGACGTGACATCACCGGTCTTGCGGCGCACGAGGTGTGCCGCGCCGGCATCGCCCGTACCTTTCAGCTCAATGCGGCCTTCGACAGCCTGTCGGTGCAGGAGAATATCGAGGTGGCCGCGCATTTCGGCCACAGCGAACGCCGCTTTCCCGGTTTTGCCATCAGCCGTGCCGCCAGGCAGAGCGCCGCCACAGCGCTCGATCTCGTCGGCCTTGCCGGGCGCAAGCGCATCGCGCGTGACCTGCCGGTGCTCGACCGCAAGCTGCTGATGATCGCCGGCGCCGTTGCGACCTCGCCGCAATTGCTGCTGCTCGACGAGCCGGTCGGCGGCCTCAGCCCGTCAGAGGTCGACCGGATCGCCGACGTCGTGAAGCGGCTGTCGGCCTCGGGGATTGCGATCCTGCTGATCGAGCACGTCATGCGCTTCCTGCTCTCGCTGTCGACGCGCGTCGTGATCATGCACCATGGCAAATCGATCTTCGAAGGCGCGCCCGCGGCGGTGGCCGACGACCAGACCGTGGTCGAGACCTATCTCGGCAAGGCCGCGACCAGCCGGTTGAAGGCCTTCTTCATCAAGCAGCCTGAGATGAGCGCGCATGGTTGAACCGTCGAACTCTCCCTGCCTCGTCGTCAACGGGCTCGTCACCGGCTACGACGGCCGTAACGTCCTGACCGGCGTATCGCTGTCGCTCGATCCGGGCGAGCTCGTCACCGTCGTCGGCCCCAACGGCCACGGCAAATCCACCCTGCTGCGTGCGATCTCCGGCCTGCTTCCGGTGCGCAAGGGATCGATATCGCTGAACGGCCGCGTGATCTCCGGCCAACCGGCGCATCGCGTGGCATCCAGCGGCGTGATCCATGTGCCGCAGGGTGATCTGTTGTTTGCAGGGATGAGCGTGATCGAGAACCTGCTGATGGGCGCCTATCTCGATTCCGACCAGGCGGCAGTGGCGCGGCGGCTCGACGAGGTGTTCACCCTGCTGCCCAAGCTTGCCGAGCGCCAGACCCAGATCGCGGCCAGCCTCTCCGGGGGCGAACGGCGCATGGTCGGCATCGGCCGCGGCTTGATGATGAACGGCTCGGTGATGCTGATCGACGAACCGTCGCTCGGCCTCGCGCCGATTATCATCGAGCAGATCTACGAGGTGATCGCGCGGCTGAAGGCGAGCGGCCGCACCATCCTGCTGGTTGAGGAGAACCCGGCCCGCGTCGCCGACATCGCCGACCGCATCCATCTGCTCGACAACGGCGCCTTCGTCTGGTCGGGCGAACCGGCCGTGCTGCTGCAGCGCGACGAGCTGCTCGCAACCTATCTCGGAGGCTGACGACGTGGAGATCATAGGACCCGTACTCGTCTCCGGCATCACCACCGGCGCTCTGTACGCGCTGGCGACACTCGGTCTGTCGCTGGTCTGGGGCTCGCTCGGCATGCTCAACATGGCGCATGGCACACTGTTGACGCTCGGTGGTTACGCGGCCTTCACGGCGGCCAGCCAACTCGGGTTGCCGGTGCCGCTTGCGGTGCTTGCCGCTGCCGCGGTCGGCGGCGTGATCGGAGCGCTGATCTTCGTGCTGGTCGCCTATCCGCTGTCGCGCCGCAGCCCGGAGACCTTCGAGACCACCATCATGATCGCGACCTTCGGCGTCGCGCTCACGCTCGAGAACGCCGTGCTGCGGCTCTATGGTGGCCAGCCGCTGGGGCAGCCGCTCTCGGTTGGCGGCGCGATCAATCTCGGCGGCTTCGCGCTGCCCTGGCAGAACCTCATCATCATCGTCAGCGCCATCGCACTGATGGGCGCCACTGCGCTGTTCCTGACCCGCACCAAGACGGGCCGCGCCATCCGTGCCACTGCACAGAACCCTGATGCCGCCAAGCTAATGGGCGTGCCGGTCGCGCGGGTCTATCTGCAGGTCTTGATCCTGTCCGGGATGCTCGCCGGCGTCTGCGGTGTCTTGGTGTCATCGATTACCCAGCTCTCGCCCTCGCTCGGCGCCGATCCGATGCTGAAGGCCTTCATCATGTGCGTGGTGGCAGGGCTCGGCAATCTGCCCGGCGCGATCATCACCTCGTTCGGTCTCGCCATCGTCGAGGCGCTGGTCCAGTTCCTGGCCGGCGCGCGATGGGGTTTCCCTGCTCTGCTCGCCATCGTGATCCTGGTGCTCATCCGCCGGCCCGGCGGATTGTTCGGCAGGGTCGAAGTGCGGCGTCTGTGAGGTCCATGTGAAACGCGAAGATCTCGCCCATCTCCTGGTCGGCCTCGTCGTCCTCGCCGCGGCGGTCGCGCTGCCGTTCTATGTCGACAGCCGTTACGTGATCGGCCAGGTCACGCTGGGCCTGTTCTATGCGATCGTCGCCTCGCAGTGGAACCTGCTGTTCGGTTTCTCTGGCGTTTTCTCGCTGGCGCAGATGGCGCTGTTCGGATTCGGCGGCTACGCCACCGCGATGCTGTGCTTCTATTTCGGCCTCAACATCTGGGCCGCGATGCCGCTCGCGGCTGTTGCCACCGTGCTATTCAGCCTGGTGATCGGCGCGGCCTGCCTGCGGCTGAGCGGCGCCTATACTGCGCTGCTGACGCTTGCGGTCGCGCAGGTGATGTATCTTTTGATCGTCACCGACACGGACTGCTTCGTGATGGTCGGCACCCAATGCCGGCAACTCACCGGCGGCGCCGTCGGCTTCGCTCGCTTCGGTGATCTCGGCACGCGCGCGATGTTCAAGGCCAAGTTCCTGGTCGCCAACTACGCGCTTGTCGTGGCGCTGTTCGCCATCACGATGGTGTTCACCTGGGCGATCATCCGCGGCCCGATCGGGCTCGCCTTCCGCGCGTTGCGCGACAATCCCGGCTGCGCCATAGCTCGCGGCATCAGCCGCTTCCAGATGCAGCTCCTGGTGTTCGGGCTGTCGGCATTCTTCACCGGCCTGGCCGGCGGGCTCTATGCCGCGCATTTCAACGCGATCGGTCCTGGCGTGCTGTCGTTCTCGCAGCTGTTCTTCATCATCGCCATGGTGGTCGTGGGCGGCATCGGCCGGCTGTGGGGACCGCTGGTCGGCGCCATCGTGCTGGTCGCCGCCGACGAGGCGATGCGCGAGATCGGCGAATTCCGCTCGCTCGGGCTCGGCATCATCATCGCCGCCGTCATGGTGCTGATGCCGAACGGGCTGATCGGCCTCTTTGAGAGCATCTGGGACCGCTTGCGCCGCTTGCGCACGCGCAATCCCGCGATGACAGCAGAGATATCCGGCGACACGCCGGCGTGACCCATGGAGCGAGAGATGTACGATACGATTATCGTCGGCGCCGGTTCGGCCGGATGCGTCTTGGCCAACCGGCTGTCCGCAGATCCGGCCCGCAAGGTGCTGGTGTTGGAAGCCGGCCGCGCCGCGCCGTTGGCGTCGGACATTCCGTCGGACTGGCCGACGATGTTCAACACCGCGGTCGATTGGGGCTTCTACACCGAGCCGCAGGCCGGCTGCCGCGGCCGCCGCGTGTTCTGGCCGCGCGGCAAGATGGTCGGCGGCTCCGGTGCGATGAATGCGATGATCTATATCCGCGGCCTGCCCTCCGACTATGACGGTTGGGAAAAGGCCGGATGCACCGGCTGGGGCTGGCGCAAAGTGCTGCTGGATTTCATCGCATTTGAGAACAATGCCGACTTCACCGACAGCCCGATGCACGGCACCAAGGGCCCGCTCTATGTCGCCCACGTTCCCTTCGTCGACCCCAATGAGGAGCTTTGGCTGGAGGCGGCCAAGGCAGCCGGCCACAAGCACAATCGCGATTTCAACGGTGACAGTCAGGAGGGTGCAGGCTTCTTCCAGTTCGTGATCAAGCAGGGCGAGCGGTTCGGAACCGGCAAGGCCTATCTGCGGCCGGCGCTGGAGCGGCCCAATCTCACCGTCAAAACCGGCGTGCGCGTGATCCGGATCGCCGTCGAAAAGGGCCGCGCCACCGGCGTCGAGTATCTCGAGAACGGCCAGCTCAAGACCGCGCAGGCGGCGAGCGATGTCGTGATGTCATCAGGTGCGATCGGCTCCGCTCAGCAATTGCTGCTGTCGGGCATCGGCCCCGCCGACGAGCTCAAGTCCGTCGGCGTGACGCCGGTGCACGACCTGCCGGGGGTCGGCAAGGATCTCCAGGACCACATCAACATTCCGATCACTTTCTACACCAAGGAGAAGATCGGTGTCGGCGCCTGGACCGATGAGAGCCTGGAGGCCAGCCTGAGGGAATGGCAGGACAGTCGCAGCGGCCCCCGCTCCTCGCCCTGGGTCGCAGCCGGCGCGCACGTCCGCAGCCGTCCGGACGTCGAGCCCGACCTGCAGCTCTATGGCGCGATCAGCCCGCACCGTGACTACGTCCGCTTCCTGTCCTCGAAGCCGGGCATCACCTTGCACTCGACATTGCAGCGGCCGAACAGCCGTGGCGAACTGACCTTGCGCTCGGCCGATCCGCTGGAATATCCGGCAATCGACCCGCGCTACTTCTCGTCCGATCCGAGTGGCCGCGACATCGCAACGCTGGTCGAGGGCGTGCGCATCAACCGCCGCATCGCCGCGCAGTCACCGCTCAAAGAGCTGATCGAGGGTGAAGTCACGCCGAGCGTGGAGGCGACCAGTGATGCCGACATCGCCGAATATGTGCGCGGCCATTGTACCACGCTGTATCACGCCTCCTCGACCTGCCGTATGGGCAACGACGGGATGGCGGTGGTCGATCCCCAGACCTTCAAGGTCCACGGCCTCGAAGGCCTTCGCGTCGCCGACGCCTCGGTGATCCCGATCATGATCTCTGGCAACATCCAGACGCCGACGATCCTGATCGCCGAGCGTGCGGCCGCGGCGATCGCGGGCCAGGGCTGATCCCTCTTCACCAGTGCAGCGGCCTGGAGGCAGTCGCAAGTACGCGCAAACGACGACACTTCTCAACACCAACAGGCGTAGTTCGGCAGTCGGCATAATCGTCGAAAATGAACGGCATCAACTCGCAGGTGTGCTTCACGGATCCCATGTCTCCGTATTGCCGCTCACCCGGCTCACCGGCTGGACGAGTTACTGTCCTGGAATTGGAGCGCCCATGTCCGGGCCCCGCGCGCGTCAGGGCGCCTGCGCGAATGCTGTCGCGCGAAATCGCTCAATAGAGTAGGTTGGCGTACAAAATCGTACAAATGGCGGAGAGAGTGTCAGTCAATCTCCGTTGAAAGATAAAGCATTTTCGATCGTCCTGGAACAAAACCACCAATTGAGCTGCGGCTGAAAAACGGTGTTCGTCTGCCAGCACGTCCGGCTTATGCTCGACCAGATCCGCGCCTGAAGGCCCGAGGCTGCTGAGCGAAAGCCTCGGCGAATACGTACGGAGGGCGACCACTGCGTCCCGAACGCAGTGAGCATCTTCTAAGTTATTGATCTTTCTTGATATGGGGACCGCATTGGTCGCGTTCTGTTCACGGTCGTTTCACGCAATTCGTTGCGAATTCGTTGCGGCGTCCCAGACGAGAACCGGACTTGGGGGAGAGCCGAAGCTCTCGCAAAGGCTGCATCGGCGTGATCGCCTTCAACAGGCCGGAGATCCCGGCAGCGGCGAGTTCGCCCACGTCAAACTGATCCGGAAGTTCGGCGAGCTGCCAGACGACCTGAGCTTCCCGTGAAGCTCGACTCGGTGCGCAAGAAATCGTGCGCATGCGCGGGCAATTCCGCGCACACTCGCGCGAGAGCTGGAGGGTGCAACGCGCAGGCATCGTGACGGCGTCCGTTGAACTGCTACTCGAATCACATTCACAAATCCGCGGGAATCACTTTCGGCCCTATGGGAGAGGTGAACCGAGTTCGCGGCCGGACCACTGCCAGGCCAGCGGCGTTTTTACCGCACCGCCGTGCCACCTAAATTCCAGCCGCGGCCGCCTTCGCCGAAGATTTCGTGCCCGGTTGCGGTCACGGCCACCGTGTCCTCGAGCTTGATGAAGCCGCGCTTCGGATGCTTCATCGTGGTTTCCACCGAGATCACCATGCCGGCCTCGAGCGGCCGCTCAGCATCATAGGCGTCGTAGCGAACCGGGCCGGTCGCGGTCAGCCGCGGCGCCTCGTGGCTGACGAGGCCCATGCCGTGGGCGAGGAACTCGGTGTGGTCGCGCTGGCTCGTCTCCTTCAGCGCGCGTTCGGCGGCGGTGTAGATCGCCCCGCCCATGGCGCCGGGCTTGATCACGGCAAAGGCCGCGCGCTGCACGGCTTCGATCTCGGCAAGCAGATCCTTCAGTTCCTGATCGGGATCGCCAAGCACGGCCATGCGGGCGAGATCACCGATGTAGCCGTGATAATTGCCGCCGGAATCGAGCGAGAGCACGTCGCCCTGCTCCCAGCGCTGCTCCGACGGCGCCCGGTTGTGGCTCGTGCTTGCCGCCAGCAGGCAATATTCGAACGTCAAGCCGCGCTTGACCTCCGCGACCTTCAGCGCATCGAACAGCTGCCGCTTGGTGGTGCCGGGGCCGTGGTGGGCGATGACGTCGAGCATGGACGCGATCACGAGATCGGAAGCCGTGCGCAGCTTGGCCAGTTCCGCCGGCGTCTTCACCGCGCGCAGCCGCTCCAGCACGAACAGCGCATCCTTGATCTCGCTGTCCGGAAACGCGTCACGCAGCGCGTCGCCGGCATCCATCGGCAGGAAAGCCATCTCGACGCCGATGCGCTTGGCGGGAACGCCGCTCTTGCGGATCATCTCCACCGCGCTTGCGATCGCATCGACGGAGCCGTTGCCGGAGATGCGCACCTCCTTAAGCCATGGCTGCTCCAGCCGGCGCTGATAGGTCTCCATCCGATGGGCGACATAGCCGGCCTTGTCCGGCGCGCCCTTGGCATAGATGACCACTGGCAGATAGCGGCTGACGCCGAGCGCATCCATGTAGTCGAAGAAGATCGCGCGCTCGATATCGAGCATGTATTGCACATTGTGCTTGGAGGTGACGAGCAGCAGGTCGAGGCCTGCCTGCTCCATCAGCCGGTCAAGCTTGCCGGTGTCGAAGGGGATGGCACGGGAGGCCGTTCGGGTGTGGACGCTCTCTTGCATCATGCGTTTCCTTGTTTGTTATGATGGAGCCTCAAGCGAAAGCTAAGTCGGCGTCGGCCGCGCCGCAACGCCCTCCGGCTCGCCGCCGAGGCTGACGACCACGGTTCCCGCGGTCTCACCGGCTTGCGGCGCATCCAAAGCCAACGGCCGGCCATGGGTTTCGATGCCGAGCAGCGTGAAGGCAAGCCCGATCGCAAGACCGCAGGCGGCCAGAAACAGGAACGCCGGCGTCACCGCGTCGATGGTGGCCTTCGGCGTGATCAGGTTCGAGGTGCCCGCGATAAGTGCCAGACACAACGGACCTGCGATCTTGCCGACGCCGTTGGCCGCCTGCGCGAGGCCGACGCCGCGCGCGCTCAGGCGAACCGGGAAGATCTCGGCGGAGTAGGGCGCGATGTTGGAGAAGCCGCCGTCGAAGAACAACGCAGCCGGGATCAGCAGCACGACGAAGGCGGGATAGCCGAACAGGGTGCGATCGAAAAATACGCCCGCAGCGCCGAGCGACACCGCAATGGCGTAGCCCATGATCGCGCCGCAACGCCGCCGCCCGATCCATTGCGGCAGCACCGAGAAGATGGCCCGCCCGACCATGCCGGTGAGCGACACGATCACGAACAAATGAGCGGCCTCGACCGGCGACACGCCCGTCAACAGCGCAACGATGGTCGGCCCCCACAGGAACACGCCGTAATTGGCGGTGCTGGCGCCGAACCAGACGATCACCGTCAGCCAGAATCGCCGGGGCTCCGCGAGCAACTCGGAGAAGCCCGCGCCCTGCGGGCGGCTGACGCTTTCGACCGCCGGCGGCGGCAGCGCCTCGGGCGCTACGCGCAAAGTGCGCGCGACGATGCGGCGTGCGTCCGCATCGCGGCCGCGCGACACCAGCCACCGCACGGATTCCGGCATGATCAGCGCGATCAGGAGCGCCGGCACGAGCGGCAGGAAACCCAGCGCGGCCAGTCCGCGCCAGCCGATCTGGTGCAGCAGCGTCGCGGCCGAGAGCGAGGCTGCGAGGATGCCGAGCGAGACCGGAATCACGGTGGCGCTGGTGATCACCGTGCGATGCCGGGTCGGCGTATATTCGACGATCAGGGGCACCGCGACGGAGGCGGCGGCACCGACGCCGAAACCGACGAAGAAGCGGAGCACGGCGAAGGCGACCCAGGCGCCATCGGGGATGAAAGAGACCGAGCCCGCACTCAGCGCGCACAGGGTGACGCCGGCCACCAGCAGCGCCTTGCGCCCGAAGCGGTCGGCGAGCGCGCCCCAGGCCAGCGATCCCAGGATGGCGCCGACGCCTGCGGCGAGCAGGATCAGCGAGGTCTGCCCGAAGCTCAACTGCCATTGCGGCGCCAGCACCGCGACCAGGAAGCCGACGACGAAATAGTCGAAATAGTCGAACACGCTGGTAGAGATGCCGAGTGCGATGCTGATCCAGTAACGCGCATCGAGCCGCGCCCGGTCATAGGCTGTGACCAGATCCTCCCCGAATTCCGCCATGGTCGTTCTCCTCCGCGATATGTTCTGTTTTTTTGCCGTGTAGAAAGGCGATCACCTGCGCCGCGACCGCGGCCGGATCCTGGATCGTGCCGACATGGCCGACGCCGTTGATCACCGCCGTGCGTGCCCCCGCAATCTCGCGCGCCAGCGACAGCGTGTGCGCCGGCGGGATCAGGCGATCGTCGCGGCCGGCCAGCACCAGGGTCGACGCCTTGATGTCGGCGAGCGATATCGCGATCGGTTGCGCCAGCACCGCGCCGCGGCGCTCGCGCTGGCCGGCATCGCGCTTGTTGCCGCTGAAAATGCCTGGTGCCTGCGGGTAGGTTGCGATGTAGCTGGGCGGGAAGAAATATTCGGCGAAGGCCGACAGCGACTCCGGCAGCTTCGCCCGCAGCTCGGCAAACCGGGGAAAACCTTCCGGGTTGATCGACGCCACCGATACGCCGACCCGAAACGTCGAGGCGAGCACCAGGCGGTCGATGCGCGCCGGGTGGCGGACCGCCGCAACTTGCGCAATGGCGCCGCCGAACGAGGTGCCGAACACATGGGCGCGCGACAGGCCGAGGCCGGCGATCAATGCGGCGAGATCGTCGGCGAGCTCGCCCAGACCATAGGGCGTGGCCGGATTGCGCGTGCCGCCGGAATCGCGCTGGTCGTAGGCGATGACGGTGAAATGCGGCGCAAGGTGCGCAGCAAACGCATCGAACATGGCATGATCGGCTTCCGCGCCGTGCAGCAGCACCAGCGGCGGGCCTTCGCCCGAGCGCTTGAAGCTGATCGAGATGCCGTTGGCTTCTATGCGCTCCATGGCTAGTGCAACACGGTCTGCAGCGCGGCGGCGAGCTCGCGGGCGGGATTTTCCGGGATGTAGGGGATGCGCCAGGCGACATGGCCGTCAGGCCGCACCAGCACGGCGCCGCGCGGACCCATCTGGATCCCGTCGGAGGAATGCGCATTCGGCAGCTGCTGCAGGTTCAGCCGAATGCCTGTCTTCTCCGACACGGCGCGGCCCGCCTCCAGCCAGGCGCCGCCGAGCGGGCCGGCGACCACCGTGAACTCCTTGTCGAACCAGTCGAGCGTGGAGTGTTTCCGCGCCATGTCGAGCCACAGATGCGGGAAGCGCCCGCCCGGCCGATCGGACGGGAAATAGTAGCGCGTCAGATGCCCGCCGCGCGGCGTGCCGTCGGGGATGACCGCGCCCTCCTCATAGGAAAAGCCGAGCGCCTGGCCGATTGAGTGCAGGTGATTGTCGAGATCATTGACCCAGAAGCGGATACGGTCCTCATTGCCCGAGCGCACCGCATCGTCGAGCCGGCGGAAGCGGATCAGGTTGCCGTAGGAGAAGTCGGCGTTGGATTGCGCCACCGGGCGGCGCTCGACGTCGTAGGTGTCGAGCAGCTTCTCGGAGGCGATCCCGCGCAGCACGTAAGCGAGCTTCCAGGCGAGGTTGTGCGCATCCTGCACGCCGGAGTTCAAGCCGAAGCCGCCGGTCGGCGGGAAGCGATGTGCGGCATCACCGACCACGAAGACGCGGTTTTTTTTGAACTGCGACGCGACCTGCTTGCTCATGCGCCAGATCGAGCGGTTGAGCAGCGTGACGTCGAGATCGGGCACGCCGACATGGGCGCGGATGATCTCGACCGTCTCGGCATCGGTCCACGGCCGCGGCCGCTCGTCCTTCTCCTCGCCGATCTGGATCACCGACAGCCAGCGGTCGCGGCCGTTGGTGTTGAGAATGCCGGCTCGCCGCGGCATGCCCGGCTTGTCGCTATAGACCTGGTAGCCGGCCGCCTCGCGCGTGATCGGAAAGCGCGACAGATCGGCGCGCCAATATTCGTTGAGCATCACCGCAAGCGTCGCCGGCCCCACCATGTCGATGCCGGCGCGGCGGCGGGTCTGGCTGCCGGCGCCGTCGCAGGCCAGGAGATATTTGGCGTTCCAGAACTCGCCGCGGCCGGTTTCCACCGAGCGGGTCTCGCAGACGACGCCGTCCTCGGCCTCCTCGAAGCCCATGAACTCGGTCGAGAAATGCACCTCCACCAGCTTGGAGCGGGCCACGACCTTGTAGATCTCCTCCTCCACCGCGTCCTGCGCGACCAGCGATTTCCAGGCCGGCGTCTGGCCGAGATTGGGCTCGGGACGCGAGCGGCTGATCTCGCGGCCGGCGATGCTTTCGACCTGCACGAACATGTCGGTGGAATCCTGCAGGCCGCGGTCGCGGATCGCCTGCTCGACGCCCCATTGGCGGAAAATCTCCATGGTGCGCACCCAGCAGCCGCGCGATTTCGGATGATCCGTGGTGGTGGGGCTCTTCTCGACAATGACGGCGTCGATGCCGAAGCGATCGAGCAGAAGCCCCATCGCGAGCCCGACCGGCCCGCCGCCGACGATCATGACGGACGCGCGGCGAGGCGTCTCAGAAGACGTGCCCATGGGCGTTTCCTTCCCCGTTGGTCTTGTTGGCGGCAGGATGCGCCGTTTTTGACATCTCACAAGAATATGTTTGATATGCTTCCGATCTCGTTTCGAGATGGAGGCCGTCAATGGACCTGCGCCAGCTCCGCTACTTCATCGCCGTGGCCGAGCGCGGCGGCTTTGGCGCGGCGGCAAGCAGTGTCAACGTCGCGCAATCCGCGCTCAGCCGGCACATCAAGGAGCTGGAATACGAGCTCGGCGGCGCGCTCTTGACGCGCACCGCGCGCGGCGTCGCGGTGACGGAGTCGGGCAAGGTGCTGCTCGAGCGCGGACGCTGGCTGCTCGGCCTGGTCGACGACATCAAGGCCGAGGTGCGCACCGAGAACCGCGAGCCGAGCGGCACCGTGCGGCTCGGCGCGCCGCCTTCTCTCGGCGAGGTGTTCTATCCGCCGCTCGCCCAACTGGTCGTCGAACGCCTTCCGCGCGTGAGCCTGGAGCTCAGCGAGGGACTGACGGAATTGGCCAGTGATCGGCTGCTGCGCGGCCAGCTCGATCTCGCCATCCTCACCTCGCCGATACCGAACGATCACCTCGATTACGACACGCTTGTCGTCGAGCAGACCTACCTGATCGGTCCGCCGCGCGATCCCCTGCTCAAGCGCGGCAAGCTCACGCGCGCCGAATTCAAGACCCTGCCACGCGCCGTGCTGCCGCTGAGCCGCTCGCCATTCCCGCCGGAGGTCGCGAGCCGATTGCGCGTCGACAGCTCGATCTCCATGAAGCGCATGGTGGCCTCGGGACTCGGCTATGCGCTGATGCCCTATTCCGGAATCTATCGGGAGGTCGAGGCCGGCGCGCTTTCGGCCGTTCCGCTGTCTTGGATGCATGCAAACCGCATCCTGGCCTTGCCGCGTGGACGTCCCGTCAGCCGGGCCACGCGCGAGACCATAGCGCTCTTGAAGGAGATTTGCGGTGATTTGATCCGCGACGGCATCATCCGACCCAGCCGTGGCGCGGGCGCCGGGAAGACCAATATCTGATCAAGCGTCGAGCAAGCGATTCACACGAGCGGCACCGGCCACGGTCGCATTGTGATCGGCAGACCGCCGGGCGTTCCGCTGCCATCGGCAATCGCCAGCCGATGCTGCGGTGAAGGCGAATGCCTGGTGAAATGCCAGCGCTTGGGATCGTCATCGATTTCGCGCGTGAAGCTGATGCCGATAGCGGGGCCGGAGAACAGGATCGCGAACTGATCGAGCGGAAGACGCAAGCCCAGGCCCCTCGCCTTCAGATAGGCTTTCTTCAGGGTCCAGCAATCATAGAAGCGGTCGCAAAGATCGTCCGGCGTAAGCCCGCGCAAAGCCGCGATTTCGGCCTCGGCAAAGCTGTGCTGCGCGATCTCCCATAGCGGTCGTTTCGCGGCGTTGCATCCCGGCGTGAAGCTCGAGGTGCAGATCGGGGTCAGCGCGGAATTGATCGGGCAGCTCGGCGCAGGCCGGCTCGACGTCGTGTTCGCCAAGCGCCCGCTTGGCACGTCGCGCGGACGGCTGGTGTGGCGCGAGCCGCTGGTCTGGGTGGCGGCGGAGAGTTTCGATCTCGCTCCCGGAGCGACATTGCCGCTCGCGCTTTATCGCGACAAATCAGTCTCGCGGGAGGCGGCGCTCGCCGCGCTCGACCGAAGCAATCTGATCTGGGAGATCGTCTATACAAGTCCCAGCCTGACAGGTGTGCGCGCGGCTTCGCTTGCGGGTCTTGCGATTACGCCACTTCCAGTGAGCGCAGTTGTCACTGGCCTGCGCGTTCTGGGATCGGAAGAAGGTCTGCCTCGTCTGCCAGACCTTGAATTCGCGATCTATGAGAGGGCGCGGCCCGGAAAGGCTGCAGCAGCCCTCGCCGCAGCTCTCCTGGCGCCCGGACAATCGCCGACACGCCCGACGATTTGAGAAGCACGATCCAGCGCTACGCTGACAGCCGCGAGAACAGGTGCACCAGCCCTCCACCCGATACAGCCGTCACCGCCTCGGTCGGAAGCACGCCAGGCGGAGCTCTCGGTCCTGCTCTTCGATTGCGGGCCGACACCCCGAATATGCTCCCGAGCGCCTCGCAACTTTATGCCAAGAAGGTCGCGTACCTGACCGAGGCCTTGAACCATCCGGAAGATCGCGCAGAGGCCGCACAGGCCCTGCGTGTCCTGATCGAACGAATCCTGCTGCGTCCTGGCGCCAAGCGCGGGCAAATCGATGCCACACGCTATGGCGAGTTGGGGACGGTTCTGAGCTGGACAGCGGCTCGCAACCCGCAAAGGCACACAAACGAAAACTCCCGCAGCTTTTGGCTACGGGAGTTTAGGTCTACTTGGTTGCGGGGAGGCGCAACCACCGATACCGACATTCGGTTCAAGTGGCGATCTGATAGGTTGAGACCACTGCGTTCCGAACGCAGTGAACATTTTCTAAGTTATCGATTTTTCTCGTTGTGTCCCGTTTTGTTCGCGGTCGTTTCACCCAATTCGTTGCGGCATTTCTCAACGAGAACGGCGCACGCTGCGACACTCTTCGGAGACTTGAGTGTGCTTGCCAGGACTCGGGGTGTCACTTGCAAACATTGCAGGCCGAATGACAGGCTGCGACGATCATCATCGCAGATCGCGGATTTCGACACTCAACGGTGGCTTCATGGCATGAATGCCTTTCGTGTCTTCTCCTCGATCCGCCAACGAACGTTATAGGCAGCTAGGCGGTCGAGAAATTCAACGGGCTCGAAAGCTTGCGAAGCCGCCAGCACACCTGATCTTGCTTGGCCCTCCACGAGCCGTCTGGTGCATTCAACGGCAATGGCGGCAGTGGTTCCATAAGCGTCGGTACCTTCCACCGTCCCTCTGAGTACGCCGCCATCGGTCGACGTGGCCTCTAAGACGATCAAAAATGTTTGATCCTTCCGGACGTCCGGCGACGGGTTTGAGACGGCTTCGATCATTTGCTCCGAGAAAGGAACAGATAGTCGCGTCGCGATGGATGTTTCGATCACCCCGACGACACGACGCACCCAAACATGCCTCGGTATTGTAACCGCCTCGATCAGGGGAAACTTCGATATGGCCCACCTCTTCGTCGCCTAAGAAGGCGATCGTGGACCTGTCGAGCGGTTCACCGTTTCGCCATGCTCCGTCTTCATAGGTCAATCCGCCGGCAGCGATATCCCCGCAAGTCTCCACGACGGACCGCAAGGAGCCCTTTGATGGACCGCCGCCTCCGACGATCTTATGGGCTACTATGATGCTATCGATCTGGCCCGCCCGTCTGGCGATCATATGCGCCACGAGGTCGCCCGGAACCGCCCCGTCGGTCGCCGACGGGAGCACGGTGACGCCCGCCTTTTGCGCTTCGCCCGAGAAATTATCGAACACCGACTTCACGAACCCCTGTTCGCCGGCAGTGTCGACATAGTGATAGCCGGCGGCGATTGCCGCGCTGACGATCGGCTCTGCGCGTCTGGTGAAGGGGCCCGCGCAATTGATGACCGCACCGCACCCTTCGAATGCGCGAAGCAGGGCCCGCCGATCCGTTGCCTCCGCAACTCTCAGCTCCACGGCGGACATTTCCAGCTCGCCGGCCGCGGCAGTCAGGCGCTCTTGATTGCGCCCAACGAGAACAGCTTGAATCCCGTTCTGCATCAGCATGGCGGTGGTCAATTTCCCCTGAAAGCCATTGGCTCCGTAAACAGCAACTCGCATCGTACAACCGCTCCTTGCATCAAGGTTGATCTGACGGTAGCGCCGCGTAAGATACGAACAATGCGAGATGGGAGCGAAAACATGTTTATTCGTCTTTCAATCGAATAATTGAGACGATTGCCGTGGATCTTCTGTCCGACATCATCAGCGTGAGCCGACTGGGAAGACCCCATTCAGCCCGCGTGCATCGACGTTCGCCCTTTCATCGCCGGTTGGCACAAAGCGAGGCAGCGGGGTTTCATGTGGTACTGCGGGGCACATGTTGGGTTGCGGCGCCCGGTTTTGAGCCGGCGCAGCTCAGGCCCGGCGACATCGTGTTTTTCCCGCGCGGATCAGCCCATGCGCTGATGGAGAAGCCGACAGCTGTATCGTTCGATGGTGACCAGGAAACATCGAGCAATATCTCGATTGAACAACTCGAGTCGACCGAGAACTGCCGCGTTAAGAATGCATTGTCCGCGAACGTAGCGATGTTGTGTGGTGCCTATCTGCTCGATCGTTCTTGTTTTCACCCGTTGCTGGAGGAGATGCCCGAGATGTTGCATTTCCCGGCAGAAGCTGGCGCCCAATGGCAGTTGCGTGCGACGATCGAACTATTGGGAGCGGAGGTTGATCGGGGGCTATTGGGAGTCGATACGGCCATCTGTGCTCTCCTTGATCTGATGTTCTTGTACATTCTTAGGACTTGGCTGGCCGAGAGCAGCCATCGCAGACGTACTGCCGGTTGGTCAGCAGCACTAAAGGACTCACGAATCGCTGCCGCCCTGGCTGGTATCCATAGTGAACCGGCAAAGCCATGGACAGTTGCGACGCTTGCAAGTGCAGCAGGGCTTTCGCGCGCCGCATTTGCGCGTCGGTTTTCCAGTCTTCTTGGCCAATCCCCCGCAGCTTATCTGACCTTGTGGCGGATGATGGTCGCTACTCGTCTCATGCGAGATTCCGATCTACAGCTTGCCGCTATCGCTGCTCAGATCGGATATTCTTCCGAATACGCCTTCGCTCACGCCTTTAAACGTCTGCACGGTATTTCGCCCGGAGCGTATCATCGCGGCTGGAAGAAGCCGGGCGGATGACCTGCTGATCTCGCGCGCGCCAGTTCTGCGATGAGCTCGAAACAAATCCCGCTAGCGCTGATTCGTGTGGTAAGGGACTGATTGAGCAATCCATGCTCAAAGATGACCTTCTCGGGACTTATGTCCTGCATTTACTTCGAGCGAGCTTTGTTCGAGCAAGTAGCGGCGCGCGAGCTTGTTTCGCGCGTTGCCGGTTCAGTCTTTCTTCTCCCCATTTCGAGAGCATTTCGACGAGGGGCCTCAGGCTTTCGCCTTCCTCAGTCAAGCGATACTCCACTCGTGGAGGGACCTCGGCATAGACGGTCCGTAGAACCAGCCCGACCTCCTCGAGCTCACGAAGCTGCTTGGTCAGGAGCCGCTGCGTAATGCCAGGCAGGCGACGATGAAGCGCGTTGAACCGCAGGCATCCCGCATCAAGCAGATGGAAGAGCATGGCGCCTTTCCAGCGCCCGTCGATGAGATCGAGGGTCACCTCCACCGGGCACCCCGGCACGTCTGAATAGTGCTTGATCTTCATACCATAGTTCCCTTTCGGAAACCTAGTACGCCAAATGGCCGTACTAGCAAACACAAGCTACGTAACGATTTCTCCGACAGATCAGCGTCGAGGGAAAATTACATGCAAGCTATCACTTACCGTCCAGGCGCCGTCCTGTCCGATCCTCAGTGCTTCACGATCGCCGACAAGAAGGATCCTGTCCCGGGTGTTCGTGACCTCCTGGTCTCAGTATGCGGCGTCTCCGTCAACCCTGTCGACACCAAGATCCGTCTCGGTCAGGTCTTGATGAGCGATGCCGTCGATATCCTTGGTTGGGACGTTGCTGGTATCGTCGTCGATGTCGGAAGCGAGGTCACAATTTTTCGCCCTGGCGACGAGGTCTTCTATTCCGGCAGTCTGAGCCGGCCCGGCGGTAATGCCGAGCTCCACGCCGTCGACGAACGCCTCGTCGGCCGCAAGCCGGCGCGGCTCAGCTTTGCGCAGGCGGCGGCGCTGCCCCTCACGTCGCTCACGGCGTGGGAATTGCTGTTTCACCGCCTTGGCGTTGGCTTGGGAAAGCGACACGATGCGGGCGGTTTGCTGATCATTGGTGGCGCGGGTGGCGTCGGCTCGATGCTGATCCAGCTCGCACGGCGCCTCTCCGGACTAACCGTGATCGCCACCGCCTCACGTCCCGAGAGCCGTGACTGGTGCCTCTCGCTTGGCGCCCACCACGTGATCGATCATTCGCAGTCGATGACAGACGAGCTCGCTAGAATTGACGCGCCGGACATCACCCACATCGCCGCCCTCAATCAGACGGACCTGCACTGGACTGCGATCACCAAGATCATTGCACCAGGGGGCAAGATCGGCGTGATCACCAACCACGCATCCCTCGACGCCGCACCTCTGCGGCCCAAGAGCGCATCGTTGCATTGGGAGGATGTGGTGACGCGGCAGCATTTCGGTGGCGCCGACATGATTGCCCACCATAAGATCCTTGATGAAATCTCCTCGCTCGCCGAAGCCGGCGTCCTGCGCTCGACGGCGACGACGAAGCTCGGCCCGCTCACACCCACCTCACTTCGGGAGGCACATGCGCTGGTTGAGAGCGGCCGCATGCTGGGAAAGGTTGTTCTCGACCGACTTTGCCCCCGGTGACCCGAGGTGACCGTCCGTCCATTTCGCTGCAGCCGATCGCGGCGAAATCCCCGGCGGTCACGCTGCCTATTCTTACGCGCGTAATGATCATGGCCCGCAAAGGCGGGCCATGAGTCGGCGATCCAACAAACCAACTGTCCGGCACGCGACCTGCAATAACACGGATACTTAGCCTCGCGTTTGCATCGTCGACGAGCTGCGCCCTTCGTCCAGCCGTCGGCAGCGCAAGTACGCGGTCAAATTCGATGACGTCCGCATCCTCCTCCGGGCGGGTGGACCCGCATAATCATGCACCAAGCCTGCTGATCCTGGGGCGGGATGGCCGTTAGTGCAGTGAGGGTCGATATAAGCAGGATAGTCGCCAACATCCCACAGGGCTATGCGGAGGTCAGAAATTTCTCCATCAGCAATGAGATGACGTCGGCGGCAGGCACGTCGGGCCGCGTCTTGCCGATGCCGCTGCCCGCAGCATCTCCCGACAACTTGGTCGTGAAGGTGCCGGTCGAGGGGTCGTAGGTGACCTCCGGCTGCGTTGAGATCAATGCGGTCTTCGCGCCCTTGCCGGCGTCGATGTCGCCTTCCGACCAGATCAGGATATCGCCGCCACCGAAGGTCTTGATGCGGTTCTGGTTCACCTCCACCGATCCGGTGCTGAAGCTGTTGATGGCGCCGCCCCACAGCGTGATGATACCGAGCAGGCCGGGCGTCTTGGGGAATCCGCCAGTGATGTCCGGTGTAACGAAGGACAGGCCGGCATCGATCTTTCCGCCGGGCACCAGCAGGTCGATGCTCCCGCCGTCGCTCGTTTTGATCTGGCTACCCCATGTGTCACGCTGGGGGCATTTTTTCGAACTTCGGAAGAGCTGAGTCGAGGTGGTCCCAAGCATAACCAGCTGCCGTCCATGTGACCTGTTGTGGCCTATACCGGCTAGGATCATCAAGACTCCCAGCGCGCACAACTAGGTAATTCGGCATGTCGCGAAACGTCGCGTAGACCGGTGACCCGCAAGTAGGGCAGAAGGCGCGTATTTTGACGGTGCCATTATCACCGACCAACTCCCAATGCGTCGCCTCTCCTTGGATGCTCGTCGCTGAACGCGGAAAGATCAGGTGGGACAAGTGCCCCGTGCCGCTTTCACGCTGGCATTGACGACACTGGCAATCGGTCATCATCACGGGTTCGGCGGACATTTTGTAACGAATCGCGCCGCAGGCGCATCCACCGGTATAGGGCTCGTTCATGTCTTCTCACCTTCATAGAATCGCCGCTGGCGCAAAAAGATCTGAGGGTATCAAACTTTCGCTCACCCGATATGGGCGGGCGGAGACGATTGCCTTCGTTGCACTCAAGCCTGCTCGTTGGCAGTACTACCGATGTTCTTGAGAACGTTTTTCCAGCCTTCGCTCATGTTCTTGTAAGCCGTATCGTTCCTTGGCAGGACGAAGCCGGAATGGACAAGCCGAAGGCGCGTTCCGTTCTCGACCTTCGAAAGCGTCCATGTGACCACTGTATTCAATAGTGAGCCGTATCCGACGTTCTCCTCGTGTCCTCCCTTCCAAGCATAGGCGAGGCGTTCGTTGCGCTTCACCTCCAGTACCTGACAGTGAATGGTACCGTCCCAGGCGCCGGCCGGCTTTGTCTGGAACGTAAAATGCTTGCCCTCTACCGGCTCGAATCCCGTGGGCGCCATTATCCAGCGGCTCATCAGCTCGCCGTTTGTCAGTGTCTTCCAGATTGTCTCAGGCGCATGTGGGAAAATCTGGTCAACCACAATCTCCTGCGTGTCGGGTTTCAATTCGGCGCCAGTCATGGATCAATCTCCTTCAGGAGGGTACGAAGATTGGCGAACCGATTGCGCCAGAAGACGCCGTAATGGCTTATCCAATCGAAAAGTGGGGCGAGGCCCTCAGGTTGGGCGCGATAATAGACCTTTCGACCCTCGGGTCGTTCGGCGACCAGACCAGCATGCTTCAAAGCTTTCAGATGTTGGGAGACGGCGCCTTGCGTTACCCCGCTCTCCCGCGTGAGTTCGACTACGCTAATCTCACCGGTGCTGATCACCCGCTCGAACACGGCGCGCCGGGTTGGATCTGCAAGGGCGCGCATCACGATATCGATGGGGGTGGCTACATGCATAAAGAACTCATTAGCGATGACTAATTCATTAGTCAATACTAATTAATTGGACACCGATTGCCTTCGGCAGCGATCGCTTGCACGCGTTCGGGAAGCGCCTCTGCCCGTTGACGCATCGAGATATCGATCATTTTGCCATTGATGGCGAAGGAGGCGCCCTCTGGGTGAATGCCGGCAGAATCCACAAAACCAGAGTCCGCCGACCGCCTCTGGCTAGGTGCAGTGTCAACTACTCGGCCGGCGATCGCAGTCCAACCAGAAGGCTTTGGTCCCAGCCTTCGCATCGGCCTGCCGCCGACCCAAATGTAGTCACGTTCCGCTCACCGCATGACGAAGGGATTGGACGGAACGTCCTGTGCGGTGGAGATCCAGACGCTCTTGGTCTCCAGATATTCACGAACCGCATCGATGCCGCTCTCGCGGCCGACACCCGAACGCTTCATACCGCCGAACGGCATCATGTAGCTGATGGCGCGATAGGTGTTCACCCAGACGGTGCCAGCGCGCAATTGCTTCGGCACGCGCACTGCGCGCGCCAGGTCGCGGGTCCATATGCCAGCTGCAAGGCCGTAGATGGTATCGTTGGCGATGCGGATGGCATCGTCCTCGGTATCGAATCCGATGATTGCGAGGACCGGTCCGAAAACCTCCTCGCGTGCGATACGCATGCTGTTGTCGACATCGGTGAAGATAGTTGGCTCGACAAATTGACCGCCGATGATGCCATCACCGGAGGCCGGCTTTCCGCCGAACAGACAGCATGCGCCCTCGCTCTTCGCGACCTCTATGTAATCGAGGACTTTCTTGTACTGCGCAGGCGTGGTGATTGGGCCGATGTTCGTGTCCGACTTCATAGGATCGCCGATCTTGGCGGATCGAGCCAATTCCAAGAGGCGCGCGACAAACGGTTCCTTGATCGAGTTCTGCACCAAGAGGCGCGAGCCGGCGATGCAGGTCTGGCCCGTCGCCGCGAAGATGCGGAGATTGCGCCGGCTGCGGCAGCACTCAGATCGGCGTCTTCGAAGACGATATTGGGGGACTTCCCGCCAAGTTCGAGCGACACGCGTTTCAGACTGCGCGCAGCCGTCTCATAGACTTTTGCGCCTGTCGCGTCCGAGCCGGTAAACGTGATCTTGGCGACGCCTGGATGCGCGATCAATTCGCTGCCGATCTCAGGCCCGAAACCCGTGACCACGTTGAAGATGCCATCGGGTATGCCGGCCTCCTTCGTCAGCGCAGCGAATTCCAGTGTGCTCGCAGAGGTGAATTCTGATGGCTTGACGATGACGGCGCAACCGGCGGCGAGCGCGGCGGCACATTTCCAGGCAACGAATAGCAGCGGCGAGTTCCAGGCCGTAAGTGCCGCGACGACGCCGACGGGCTCATGCGTCGTGTAGGCAAAGGTCTCAGGCTTGTCGATCGGAACAAGGCCGCCCTCGAGCTTGTCGACGAGCCCGCCGAAATACCACCACCATTCCGGATGATAGCGAAGCTGCCCCAGCATCTCGGCCATTAGCTTGCCATTGTCACGCACCTCGATTTCGGCGAGGCGCTCCGCATTCACGGCGACGAGGTCGCCCAGCTTTCGCATGGCCTTGCCGCGCGCGGACGCTGTCATCTTAGACCACGGCCCGCGCCACATCGCCTCGTTGGCGGCCTTCACGGCCTTATCCGCATCCGCCTTAGACCCGCGCGGAATCTTCGCCCAAGGTTCGCCACTATAAGGGTCGATCGACTCGAACCACTCTCCGTTGGCAGGATCGACGTATTGGCCATTGATATAGAGCTGGTAAGTCTTCACGATTTCCTCCTGTCTCAAACAGGTCTACAACGCAGACAACAGCGAGCTCGGATAGTGCACCTTGAATTTCCTACGATCGCATTTGCTTGCGACTGAGCAGTGGTTGATATGATCATGCTCAGAACCATTCTACGACCTCGATTTCGCCTCGCTCAAGAGGAGCGTCCCAAATCGGGCGAGTAGCTCGAGCAACCTCGGATCCGATTCGGTGGCCGGCAACGTGATATCCTCGTCTTGCGAACGAAGTCGGCGAAGTCCTCAGCGTATCACTGCGCCAGAACCGGTGCGAGCCCTTGGAACGGTTCTTCCAATACAAGTCGCGTGCCGAGCATCAGCGCTCAAGCGCCACCTTCTTGCTCTGACCGCCCGAGGCTGATCCCGTTGGCCGCCTAATACGAGTTCTGGTCTCGATTCGGAAAATCATCGGTTACGATGGGGATGATGTGAGGAAGATCGAAGACCGAAAACAAACTTTGCGCTAGGGGCTTTGCGAAGAGCGTCAATGTGGAAATGGCGCCGTTCTCGACCGTAAGAACATGGATGGAATGTGCGGTCCAAGGCGTTTCGCTGCTGGCACGAGAGTATGCTGCGAACGCGGGCTGATTGTTAGCGGCCGTTGGAACTAGGCGAAAGCTCTCGTAAGCTCTCCATGCCCATTCGAAGAAATTACCGATAGCCGTCCGACCGGCGTACCACTGTGCTTTCGGCGGCATCGTGTAAGTCGCGTCCTCTTTAAGCAGAGCCACAAGACCGTCGACGTCGAGCCGCTCCCAGGCGTTCAAGTAACGACTTAGAAGTTCCTGCTCAAACGGATTGGGCGAGCGCGACGCTGCTGGGCGACCATCGGGGTAGCGCTTGGAAAGCGTCTCGCGCGCCCGCTGCAAGATACTGTTGATCGAAGCTGCTGAGCCGCCAAGGAGAGTAGCAGCCTCGTTCGCAGACCAACCCAGCACGTCACACAACAGAAGCGCAGCTCGCTGACGGGGAGGCAAGCCCTGTATTACGGCAACGAAGGCGAGTTGGACAGATTCCCGTGATAGATATCGCGCCTCCGGATTCGCCGACTCGTCAATGCCCTCAAGAAACGAGTTCGGATACGGTTCTAGCCACGGCACGTCGGTAACCGACGTACCGTCCGGCATGCGCGTGCCCGCCGTAGGCAGCAAATCGTTAGGGAGCAGGCGCGGAGCATTCTTTCGAGCGGCGAGAGTATTCAAGCACACGTTCGTTGCAATTTGATACAGCCACGCCCGGAAAGATCCTCGCCCCTCAAATCGATCGAAGCTGCGCCAAGCCCGCAAGAATGTATCTTGAACCGCATCCTCCGCTTCGTGAACGGACCCAAGCATCCGATAGCAATGCAATTTAAGCTCTCGGCGAAAGGGCTCAATGCGCCGTCCAAACGCATCGTCGGGGCGATTCAACTCTCTCTTTGAGTTTGGTGCTTCAGTTGCTGTCATGGCAGCTGGATATTTGCATTCGGACAACATCCTTCAAGTCCTGACAGCCAGAATACACTTGTCGAAGACTGTGCCTGCGCAATGAAAGCTAGTATCGAGCGCCAGTCGGGTCATTGAGGCACTGCTTCGAGCCCCCGGCCTGACACGATGAACGTATTTCCCTCGATTGGCCCAGTATTTGCGGCCAACTCAATAAATGCGGTCGCCACCTGCGATGATGTCGGCGGAGAGGCCATACTCCGCACGAAGTCCGCGGACGATATGCCGAGATATCGAGAATAACCAGCGATCGCATGCCTCCCTAAGTCCGTATCCGGCATGATGCGCGGTGCTAACGATATGAACCGCAACTCAAGCCCGAGACGGTCCGATTCCTTCTGTGCATAGTTTGCGATAAACATCTGCGTTCGCTTGGCGCCAGCGTATCCTCCCGAGTTTGGGGATCCTGCGAGAGCAGCGCCGCTCGACACCAGAATGATCTTGGTCCCTAAGGGCAACGGGCGCAATATTGCTGCTTTGCAGAAGTTAAAAGCTATCCGGACGTCAGCCTCCCAATTTCTCCCGAACTCCTGCCAGCTCTGCTCATGGAGTGGGGCGGCGGGCGGGAAAGCCCCGGCACAAATGGCAAGGACGCTCGGCTGGCGGACGTCGAATATTTTGCGGGGCGCATCCTCGTCCGTTGCGTCGAGCGACATGATCTGGACGTCAGACAGTTCTTGTTGCAACTGCTTAAGGGGCTCCTCCTGCCGAGCGACAGCAAGCACGCGCGCGCCGTTGCTGTGACCTGCCTCCACGATACGGCGCCCCACGCCTCGGCTGCCTCCGATCACCACGATGTCCTTGCCCGTCAATGCAAGCATGCTACTCTCCTAGCGTTGGGCGTTTATGTCTGCCTGACGATAAATAAGACCGGCTCGACGACCGAAATTCATCGGTGAGGTCATCTTTTTTCGCAGGTGGGCTTACTGAGTGGTACGCATCTCCAAGCCACCACGCCCTTGGGAGCCTTCCAAACGGCTCGCAGAAGAACTTCGGCTCAGGCGCGCTTTAGATTAACCGCAGGCGGCCACGCATACGTCAGGTGTAAGATAGACGCGTTGGCTTGGAGTCATTAACTCCCGCGGGCACGAGTTTTCTGGAAGCCTTCCAGAGCTGTCCGTTAATAAAATTCGGCGCGAGTCGGCGCATGAATGCGAGCTGCTTCGACTGCCCCGGCCGGATCTCGGGAACGCCTGCTTTGAATCCCTCGAATGATTGTTTCACTAGCTGTTCGGTTGTGATCATGGTGATGCCATCGTTTTCGCGAAGGTCAGCCGTCATCTCAGTCTTGACCGCCGGAGGCATGAGTTCGATGACCTCCACACCAGTCTCCTCCAACTGGAAGCGAAGCGATTGGGTGTACGAGTGGATCGCCGCCTTGGTCGCGCAATATATCGGCAAGCATGGCAAGGGCACGAACGCCAAGGCAGAAGACACGTTGATGAGCGTACCTTTGTTAGCCTTTAGCATGTCGATGAAGGCGGAAGTCATTCTGATCACGCCCCCCGCGTTGACGTTTAGCTCCACCGTCAAACCAGCAAGATCGGCTACTGTGCCCTTGAGGTTCTTATAAAGGCTAATACCGGCGTTGTTCATTAGCACGTCAAGCTGCGGGAAATCCTCCTTCACGCGTGCAGCAAGTGCAGCAATCTGAGTTGGATCGGCGACATCGCTCTGGATCGTTTGTATTTTCGGATACTGTAGCTTCACTTGGTCGAGCACGGCCTTGCGCCGACCCGTCACGATAACCTGGTTCCCGAGCCCGACGAACTTAAGCGCGAACGCAAGACCAATGCCGGCAGAACCTCCGGTGATGAGGATTGTGCGACCGGTGAGTTTCATGGATTCCTCTAAGTAAACTGTGCCCCGCTCGGAGGGACGCCGACAAATCGCAGTCGAGAACAGATCAACCGCCTTCTGCCGTCCGCCGACCACCCGGATCGAGCGGTCGAACGGCACGATCACGCTGGCAGATTCGAAGCATGACGCTAGTCGTCGAGGGCTCCCAGGCTCATGTTGACGATAGTACCAGTCGTCGCGCTCGCCTGATCGGAGGCGATAAAAGCAGCCACGTTTGCCATCTCAGCAAGGGTCGTCAGCCGACGCGTGTGGGTTCTGCTTGCGATCAGATCGTGGAACTGGTCCCAGGAAATTCCCCATGCTTTGGCATGAAGACCGTAGACTTCTCTGATCGTGCCAGAGTCCGGCATGCCGAGCGGTCGAAGACCAACCACTCGAACGCCATCGCGCGCAAGTTCGGCAGAAAGGTTCCGGGTAAGCGCTTCTACGGCGGCCATGGCCGGACCGACCCCGCCCATCATCGGAATGCCGGTTCGCGAGGGGGTTGAGGTGACCGTCATGATCACACCTGATTTTCTTTCGACCATCCTGCGAGCGGCCTGACGCGCGGTCAAAAGGTACGATTCCGTGTAAGTCACGATTGGCCGCAAGAACTGGTCCAACGCGAGATCGACCAGAGACACCCCCTGCAAATTGGTATTCGGGATCCCGACGGCATTGAAAGAGATGTCAATACGACCGGCCTCGTCAACTACCGACTGGAGATGACGGCTGATCGCCCCCTCGTCGAGAGCATCAACTTCTGCCGTTTGGACCGCGGCGCCATCAAAAGCGATTTCTTTTGCGACGGCTTCAACCGAGGCTCGATTGCGGCCGGTGAGAAATAGCTTGGCTCCTTCGCGTGCAAAAGCGCGCGCGACAGCGCCCCCAACCGCGCCTCCAGCCCCGTAGATCACTGCAACCTTGTCCTTCAGCATCATCTCTGTCTTCCTGCTTGTTCTCTTTGTTCGCCCGGTGATCCCGAGCGACCTCGTGCGTAAGACCGGAGTGGCGGGCAAAACTCATCGGTGCCGCACGATTATTTTGTGATCCGCTTCGTTGGCGAAGGGGCGATGGCGACCTAACAATCGCGAGCGCGGTCTCTCAAGCGGCAGCATCCCCGGTCTGCTGGCCGCCGCCAAGGAACATTCGAAACCTTGATGTTCTCGGTTCTGGTGAAACTTGCTCCGCTCGGAGGAGCGGCGCCTCTCTTATGGCCTTTCAAGGCCGGCAAGCGGCCGAATCTCGCAGGCGGTCATACCAACCGCGTCTTGAAAGGAGGCCTCCACAAAAGCCAGCGCTCTATCGAGGTTGGGTGCTTCAATAATCTTAAGACTCAACAGATCCTGCTTTCTCGCAATCAATGGCCCGTCAATAATTGCAGACACCGGCCCGCCTCGAACAACGACAGCCGTCGTCGTCGGAAGGAGTTGGACGTCCAGTCGGGTCTCTGAGCGCACCTCATCAGGACCATTCGGATCAACGTCGGCAATCGAATCGTCTCGTCGGTCGAACTTGGCAATCATTTCTTCGGAGCCATAATATAAGATAGCGTATTGCATCGGCTTAGTTACTTTGTCCCATGATTTCGGGAGGCGCCATACAGACTGATGGAAAAGGGGCGAAAGCATCGGTCGCATCCATCCAACAGCAGAGCCCGCCGCGGCCTAGCGGTACGCCTTGTGAGCTGCGCCTCGCTACTCTTCGCTGCTGACCTCAGAGCCTCCATCGCGAACGGCGGAACTACAGCAAAGCTCGCGCCGGTGACCGAGGTCGTGTACGTACCCGTTTACGAGTCAATTTGCGGTTTTGATCTAGGATTTCCGCGGACAAGGACGCCTACCTCCTAGTGATAAGACCGGGGTAGCGAGCAAAATTCATCGGTGATCGAAAGTATTTTTGACGCCATATGACCATTGACAGCGGGGCATATGGCTCCGCCCTGCCAGATTTGGTGGGCGGCGCTCAAAAGGTAAGGACGATTTTTCCGAAGTGTTCACCTGAATGCAAGCGTTCGAGCGCGGGGCCAACATCGTTCCAGTCGAACGTGCTGTCGAGGACGGGCCGCCTCGAACTCGCGGCCATGGCGTTCAGCAGGCTTTCAAGCGACGAACGAGAACCAACAGGAATGCCCTGGACAGTAGCTTGCTTTCGGAAGATATCGAGCGGATTGATACTGCCCTGGGCCCCTCCCAGATATCCAATCACGCTAATTCGCCCCCCGGAACGGACTGCCTTGAGCGATTGGGCAAAGCTGCTAGGTCCGCCAGTTTCGAGAATATGGTCGGCCCCCTGCCCCGCCGTCAACTCAAGGACCTCGTCCGACCAGGCTGGCGTTCCGCGGTAGTTAACTCCCGCCAAAGCACCTAGAGCCTTTGCTCGCTCCAATTTTTTGTCGCTGCTCGACAAAACGATCACCTTCGCACCGACGATCAACCCCAGTTGAAGGCCGAATAGTGCGACCCCTCCCGTCCCTTGAACGACAACTACATCTCCCGGCCGGATCTGGCCGAACGAAACGAGCGCCTGCCAAGCGGTGGAGCCGGCACATGGAAAGGCGGCAGCCTCGCCGTCCGATAACGCGTCGGGGATCTTCACCAATCGCTGCTCGTCCAGTGTGACTTGTTCTTGCAGCAAGCCATCTCCGGGACCGCCCAAAGACTTCCCCGCCTTCGCGATATCGAAGCCGCCGTCGTTCCATTCACCCCAGAAAGCCGAGCAGACACGATCTCCCGGCTTGAAGCGCGCGACGTCCTGACCGACCTCGACGACCTCTCCGACGCCGTCCGAGATCGGTATCAATGGCAAGTTGTAAGCTGTTGCAAACGTCCCGGAGACGATTTCCAGATCACGATAGTTCAAACTGACGGCGCGCATCCGCAACCGGACCTCGCGTCGGAGAGGCGCGCGATATTCGCGCTCGACTGGAGCCAACCCCTGGAAGCCGTGACGTTGGATGGTGATCGCCTTCATTGATCGCTCCCGGTTCTGCCTACAAAGCGCAGCCGGCGACTACATTGACCGTAGCCCTTCTGTATGCAAATGCATAATCTGTACGATGATAATGCCGAGAATTTATATGCTCGACGAAATGAGAGCTTTTGTTCTTCTGGCGGACACGGGATCGGTTAAGCGATCCGCCGAACGCCTTCGGCTCACCCAACCGGCCGTAACGCGGCAGATACAGCGGCTCGAGCATTTGCTCCGGACGGATCTTCTGGATCGACGCATAAAGCCTCCAGCGCTAACTGCCTCAGGGCTAGTGGTTCTAAATCGCGCTCGCGCCGTGCTCGCTTCGATTGACGACCTCAAGCAAACCGTGGCCGCGGACGCCGATCCTTCCGGCCCCTTTCGAATCGGGGTGTCACATTCGCTTGCTGATGCTGGTCTGGCCGAAATGATGCACCAACTGCGCCTTCGTTATCCGAGGCTCGAGCTGTCATTGGCCAGCGGGTGGACCCCGGAGCTTGTTGATCAGGTCGAAGACGGCCGTCTCGACGCGGCTATTTTAGTGTTCGCCGGCAACGACCCGGATCTTCTGACTCCCCTTGGACACGTCGTCGGTAAGGAGGAGATCGTGATCGTCGCTCCAAAAGATCTCCCATTGCCGAGACATTCGAATCTGAAGCAACTTTCTCAATATCCGTGGGTTCTGCTCCCCGACAAATCATGCGGCGCGCGACGCGCGCTGCAGACCTTGATCGAGCGCGATGGAGGTCAGTTTCGCCTGGCGGCCGAAGTCTACGACGTCGAACTTCAGGTATCGCTGATCCACGAGGGAGCAGGTATCGGCATTCTGCCGCGAGGCAAAATCACCGCAGAATTCAAAGATAAGGTGAAGATTGTTCGCGCCCAAGGCGTAAACCTTGGAATGATTGTATCGATCGCGCACTCGCCGTTCGTTTCGAACAAGGGCGCCTGCGTTGATTTCCTTAGATCTCAGTGCGCTCGGCAATACGGCTCCTAGATTGCCCTGCGCTCTTGCAAGCCCAGGCCTACCAAGCATACCTACCGCGACATCTATCTTTCCGATGTTAACAAACGCTCCACTTGCTTCGAAACTAGTGAACGCCGCAGCCCCACGACGAGTCGATTTCGGCAACATAGCCAAGTTTAATTGGCCGCAAGCACAGTGCGGCGGGGGTGGCCCAAGAGCAGCTAGAACAGAGTCTTCACAGCGGAAATATCCATGCAGGAAACCACAATCAATCATGCCCGCCTTGCTGAAGTTGACTTAAATCTTTTGGTCGCACTGGATGCTATCAGCTCTTCCGGTAGTGTTACGAAAGCGGCAAGCAAGCTCCGCATAAACCAGTCGTCCCTCAGCCATCAGCTCGGCCGGTTGCGCGAACTTTTCGGTGACGAGCTTTTCGTCCGAAACGGCGCAGGCATGTCTCCGACGCCCCGTGGTGCCACAATCGTAAAGACGGCATCAGAGATACTGCGCCATATCGATCGAGACCTGCTCAATGCGATCGCCTTCTCTCCTGCCGAGACTAACCGGGTATTCAAACTTGGCATTCCAGACTATCTGGAAAGTGTGCTTGTCCCGCCCTTGGCAAGATTTTGCTTAGAGGCGGCGCCTCATGCGCGATTGGAACTTCATTCGCTCGAGCATCAAAAGGCAACGGACATGTTGGATAGAGGTGAAATTGATGTCGCCGTCGGAAATGTTTCGGAAGGGGGTCTTGTGCACAAACGCAAGGTCTTGTTCGACGATAATTATGTTTGCCTACACAGCTTGGCCCTCCTGGAAAAAGTCCCGTCAATTACCTTTGAAACCTACTTCGAGCTTCCACACGTAGCGGTCGATTTGAAGGAAAAAGCTTGCAGACTGGTCGACGATACGCTCGAACAGAAGAAACTGAGCCGCAAGATCGTAGTATCCACTCCGCACGCTCACGCTCTTCCAGCGCTACTCGAATCTCTTGCGGCAATAGCGACGGTTCCACGGCTATTCGGGAGAAGTGCAGCCAAAGCGCACGGTCTCGCAGTGAGCCCGCTGCCCTTTCCTGTAGCGCCTTTTCAGATTTCCGTGGTGTGGCATGCCTCCAGCCATGTGGATCCAGGCATGATCTGGTTCCGAGGGGCAATTGCTGACGTCGCGCGATCTCTGCCGTAAATCCTATTCCGACCAAAGCGCGGCCCCAGCCTGCATCAAGCATCCGGGACGGCGCGCACGATCTCGACGACGGCTAGTCCCTCGAGAGGCCTCCGGTGCCGCCCACATTCGAACTCCAACGCTAAGCATCGAGGACGGAATCCCGCGGAGGAGCCAGAAGATGCGCCGGCACCGGAGCGCGGCTCAGTTAGATCAAGATCGGGCACCACGGCTCATCGAAGATGGCGTAGGAATCGCCCGACGCTCGCACACGGGCAAAGCCGGGAAAATTCAGGTGCATGCCAGCGATAAGAAGATTCTCGGCCGCCGCCATAGCCAATACTGCACGGCGCGTCGTCGAAGCGGCGGCGGAATCCACATCGAAAGCTATCGTTACTGCCGGCCTTTGAACCTGTATGTTCGGGTAATGAACAATGTCACCCCAAATGAGAAGGCTCTCCGCCCCTGAACTTATTCTGTAACCACTGTGTCCCGGCGTGTGGCCAGGTAGATGGACGAGATCGATACCGGGCGCGACGTCACCCGTGGTGACGGTCCGCAGCCGATTTCCGTAAGCGGCAAAGACGCTTCTGGCGAGATGAAAAAATGGCTGCGCAGCCTCTGGCGCACGGCTCAAATTGCCATCGTCACTCCAAAATTTATATTCTTCCTCGTGGAGGACGAGCTCTGCATTGGGAAATTGGACGGCCGACGGCGATGCGCCAACCAAGCCTCCGACGTGATCCGGATGCGCGTGTGTGAGAAGCACATGGTCGATCTGACGCGGATCAATGTTGGCAGCAGCTAGCGCAACCTGGAGCCGCCCACCCCAACCGTTGATACCGCCGGCCCCTCCGTCTATGAGGATCGTCCTGCCGCGGCCTTCGATGATGTAAGCCGAGACCGTCATTGCCGATGAGCGCGGACGCCCTGCCGCCAGTATCATTTCTTCAGCTTCGGCCGGCTTGATCCCGGTCAGCAGCTCGAACGGCACATCAATGATACCATCCACAACCGCGGTTACGGTGTAATCGCCAATTTGTCTTCTGTTCAGGCCGGGAGCCTGGACTTGCGCGGCTTTTGTCAAGGAACTTCCTCACGAGAGCTTGGGAGCTGGTGTCGAGGAGTTAGTGACAGTTGAGGCGCCGAAACTCAAATCGGCACAGTCAATTCAGAAAATTGAATTGCTACATATCGGCTCCGATCCCGCAAACATATCGATCTGTCTACAAGGCCCGGGAACGACTTCCCCGTCGATCACGGCCGATCAAATTGAATTGGAGGCTCGCGGGCCGGACAATCGGGCGCGGAGCAAAGTCGGAACTATCGATTGATAGCAGTTCGACGTAGGTCCCCTGGACTACAACCAAGCTCTCGACGCATCCATCGCGCCATATGTGACTGGTGGGCAAAGCCGACCTCCAACGCGACCTCGCTTGGGCCCAACTCTCCCTGCAGCAGAAGGAAACGAGCTCGTTCCACCCTCCTCCGCAATACGTAGCGATGAACCGTCAATCCCATGGCGACCTTGAACCATGTTCGCAGATGCGAATTACTGACGCCCGCCTCCCGGCTCAATATTTCGAGCGTAAGAGGCTGATCCAGTTTCTCATCGATATAGGTCAACACTCGCTTGAGCTGAATTGGCGAGAGACGAGCCAGCGGATCGAGCGGCTCGTCACGCAGCCCAAGCAATTGAATTGCTAGCGCGATCCCGATGCTCTCGGCATATAGGAGATCGCTTGCTGATTTCACTGAAAGATCGTGCTCGATAGATCGAGCCAGATTAAAGATCCGATCGTGACGCAGCATGTGGCGCCCTTCAAGCTTGTTGGCGCCCGTAATTCGCCCGATTTCGGCCCCTACACGGTCCAGGACGACCGGCGAAAGACGGATTTCAAGGGACTGATAAGCCGCTTCTGCGTCGAAGCCTCCGGTGTCTCCAGAGGGAATGAGATCGATGTCGCCGATTTCCCGCAAAGCGGCAGATCCAGTCTCACGACAAAAAGTGCGGGTGGCGCGGCTTAGGTGTACGACGATCCTGTAGGCATCAATGGGGGGCAGTACACAGGCGCCTGGTTCAACAAGCCTTAACGTGGTCTCAAGGGGCAGCGCCGAACCGATCTGAAAATGCATTTGGCAATCTCGAACTTTGGCAGAACGTACTTAAGATTTGGCCAATTGTGCACGACTTTCAACTGCTCGAAATCCAAAAAGCTAATCCTTCGAACAGCAAATGAAGATCGTCACATGAGTTACTATGTCGCGGTGGGAGCAGGCCCAGTCGGACGCGAAACGGCTCGCATTCTGGCAGAAGAGGGCCATAGCGTAGTCCTGACGAGCAGAAATCCTGGCTTGATCGAGGCGCGAGCGGTACGCACCATTTCGGCAGATGCGACCAACGCAGTTCAGCTGGCTGAGATCAGCAAGGGCGCTGAAGCGATCTTCATGTGCGCCATGGCGGCCTATGACAGGTGGCCGACTGACTTCTTTCCAATCGTGGACGGCACGGTCAAGGCCGCTGAGGAGACTGGCGCCAAGATCGTCGTGCTTGGCAACCTATATGGATACGGCGAAAGTGCCACAAGTCCACTTTCGCCATTGGCGCCGCTCAATCCGACCAGCAGAAAAGGCACAGTCAGGGGCATCATGTGGGAGCGCGCGGCCAGATCGAACGTTCCTGCTATCGAGGTCCGTGCAAGCGATTACCTAGGCGACGGAGCTATTACCTATTTTTCGCTACTCGCCCTTCCCTCCCTTCTGAAGAAGGAGACGGTTTCATTTCCAGGTAATCTGGATGCTATCCACGCTTGGTCATTCACCAAAGACACCGCAAAGACGCTTGTGTCCGCGGCGCACTCTACAGGAGAGTGGAATCGTGCGTTTCACGTTCCGAACCAGCATGCGTCAATCCGCGAACTCACCGAAAAATTCGCAGCAGCTCTCGAGTTTGAGACGCCTAAATTGCGCGAGCTCACAGCGGAGGAATTGGAGGCCATCGGTTTCCACGAAGGCGTGGAGATGCGCTACTTGTTTGATAACCCACTTGTCGTCGACGCAAGCGACACCGAGCAACTTCTCGGCGTCACAGCAAGCAGCCTCGAAATAATGATCCAAGAAACACTGCTGGATCACAAGTGATGGAATTGTCGGCTGGCTTGATCTTCTTGCGCGCCGCAGACCCCGGTCTTCAAAACGGGGCTGCTTTAGATTTGCTCACGTGCAGCGAGAAGCCGGACGCGCTAGCACCTTCAAGCCCAGGCTTCAGCTTCATGCTGGGGATGAAATAGTCGCCACCATTCTGCTTTCTATAGGCTATCGGCGCAGTTGTTTCGATAGCACGCATCCTGTCCCGGAGCTGCGTCGCGGCTGCTTCGAAATCGGCCTCGCTGAAGCGATCAACCCGGTAAGCCACGAAGGGCGGCAGGACTTCATATCCTGGATAAAACAGAACCCCGTGATTGATCGGGAACAGCAGATCATCAATTGGACCGTTCACTCCTCGATCCGAATAGTGCTCCTCCCAACCGCCGGCTGTTACGATCAACATCGCTCGCTTGCCCGCGAGATTTCCCTCTCCGAAGCGGTCGCCCCATCGCTTGTCGCTATGTTCCCCGACGCCGTAGGCAAAGCCATTCGCGTAGACGCGATCGACCCAACCCTTAAGGATCGCGGGCATGCCGTACCACCAGAGTGGAAATTGCAGGATCAGCATGTCTGCCCAGACAAGGTTGTCGATCTCGCGCTTGACATCCGATGTGAGCGCGTCGCCGTGGAAGGCATCGTTTGATGCCGCGCCCGCAACGAGACGCTTTTCGACCGGCCAGTTCGGAAAGTCTGCACGATCGACTTCAGACTTCCACTCCTGGGCGTAAAGATCAGACACCCGAACTTCGTGACCTTGCCCAATCAGTTCCTGTACTGCAACGTCCCGGAGGGACGCGCTGAGCGACTTCGGTTCAGGATGAGCAAAAACCAGCACCACTTTCATAGATCGAACTCCGAGGCATTAACGGCGAATCTTCGTCCGACAGAGAACACCGGTTTTAGCTATATTTGAAATCGAGTAATTGCTCGGCTACTATTCATGTCATGGATAGCAAGCGGCTTGATCTCAACCTTCTGGTTACCCTCGAAGCGCTTCTAATCGAACAGAACGTGACGAGGGCTGCCGCCAGGCTGCACCTGAGTCAGCCTGCCGTCAGCGCTCAACTTAACCGCCTCAGGAAGGTATTTGACGACCCCTTGCTGATCCCGGCGCAGCGCGGGATGACACCGACCGTCAAGGCGCTCGAATTGCTTGAACCGGTACGCCAAGCGCTCGACCAGGTTCGATCCACCGTTTCACGCCACAGAAACTTCGATCCCGCCAGAGCTGAGATGACCATCACGGTCACTTGTACAGACTACTTGCAATATGCTTTGGTCGAGCCGCTGGTACTCGAATTAAGGAAAACGGCGCCCCGGGTGCGGATCGCTATCCGCAACCTTGATCTTCCGCAACTGGAAGCGCAGATGGCGCGGGGCGATGTCGATCTCGCTCTGATGACTCCGACAGACGCGCCCGCCAACCTCCGCACCAGACACCTATTCCATGACCGATACGTACTTATTGGACGGAAAGATCACCCTCGCCTTTCAAACCGACTATCGATCAAGCAGTTCACGGAACTCGAGCACGTAATTGTATCCCTTCGCGGGGGAGACCTTGTTACTCCCGTGGATATCTCGTTAGCAGCCTTGGGACTTCGACGTAACGTCGTACTGTCCGCGGCATCCTTTCTGTTTGTCCCGGACATTGTGGCACGTTCCGATTTCGTTGCTTTGGTCCCGGAACGCTTGGTGTGCGAACGGACCGAGACGTTGCGATTGATTGAAAGTCCGTTTCCTGTCGAGGGATTCTCGGTCGGCATGATCTGGCATGAACGCACCCATGGGCATAGCGGTCACCGCTGGATTCGCGAGGCGATCGTCTCGTTGGCCAACGCGCGGCTTGCCGAGCATGCTACCGCTTCAAATCTCACCCGCAGGCATGATCGACGCACAAAGCCTTCAAAGTAGGCTCGACCACGAGCGGATTGATCGGCAGGAAGTCTAATCATGTCGTTAGATCCGAAAGCATCAATCATATCGTTTGCGAGATCAGCAGCCCTTTTACCCTTCAACGCCGATCTATCCAAATCGCCTGCACTGGACACAATGGCGGATGTGCGCATTGGGCGAAGAAGGCGTTGGAGCGATAGTTCCTTGTATTCCGAATAGGTCCGCACCAGTCTCAAGGGCGCGCTCCGGCGAACGTATCGGCAGGATCGGGAGTGCCGACAAGATCTCATCTGAGCGTCCTACGCGATGCGACAGTTGCTCTCCTGCTTCGATCCACCACCGCTCGCAAATTTGCGATTGGTAATCGAGGTGGTACGAAGTGCCGGTTGGCGCCCTCCAGTCCAATCAGTGCTTGCTCAAACCGTCACGACAACCTTGCCAAATTGGTCGTTTGACTCCAGAAAGCGATGCGCTTCGACGATCTGATCAAACGGAAAGGTCTTGGCGATCACTGGCTTTAGCGAGTCTGAGACGAGGCCGTCTAGGACGAACTTCTTCGCCGCCTCCAATCGAGACTTATTGCCGGTAATCTCATGGACGAGGTAGCCGCGGAGCGTGAGAATCTTGCCCAGCACGGCAGGCAATGGAAACGGGGTCGGCTCGGCACTGAGTCCGCCGTACTCGAGGAGGATACCTCCCCGCGACATTGCTGTGGTTAGAGGATTAAATATCGGCCCTCCGACAGCATCGAGAACAACGCGTACCCCTTCGGGGCCAGCAATATCCTTGAGCCTCTGCTCCAGATCCTCTTCTTCTGAAGCAATCACCTCCGATGCGCCCAACTCGAGCAGAGCTGGCTTCTTTCGAGAAGTCCTTGTGATAGCTATAGTATGCGCCCCAACGGTCTTCGCGACCTGGATCGCCGCAATTCCAACACTACTCGAAGCGGCCGTAATGACGAGATAATCTCTCTTGGCCAGCTTGGCCACTTCGATAAGAGCGCCATAGGCGGTTAGGTACTGCATCCACACGGCGGCCGCCGAGGCGAAGCTGAGCGAGGCCGGGTGCTTGACTACGATGTCAGCGGGAAACGTCGCGACCTCGCTGTAAGTGGGCCAGCGAACCATTGAAATTGGCGGGATGATACTAACCGCGTCACCGACCACGAAGCCGTCTACGCCTTCTCCGAGCCGTTCGATGACGCCAGCTGCTTCTAGCCCAAGGCTGGACGGCAATGTTGCCGCTTCAATGTATGCTCCCTTGCGCAAGTTCGCTTCAGCCCGGTTAAGGCCCAGTGCTTTAACGCGAATTTGGACCTCACCCCGACCTGGCGGCTGAACATCGACGTTCTCGATGCGGAGAACTTCAGGACCCCCATGCTCATGGAATCGAATAACCCGTGCCATTCTAGCGTACCCCAAAATTGTTGAGTCAACTGAGACTTGCCAGCAGACCCAGCGCAAATAAATAGGATGCTGGGCAAAACAGTAGAAACTGAGAGTTTCGAAATGGACCGTCTTGCTAGCATGGCCGCGTTCGTAAAAGCCGTTGAGTTAGGAACGTTCGCGGCTGCAGCAGCTGCGCTTGATCTATCTGGGCCGATGGTCGGCAAACACGTCCGATTTCTCGAAGAACGTCTGGGTGTACGCCTCATCAACCGGACTACACGCCGCCAGAGCCTGACCGAATTCGGGCGCGCCTACTATGAACGCTGCCGGACGGTTCTGGCCGAAGCAGAGGCTGCGGACGCATTGGCGGCGGATCAGCTATCCCAACCCTGTGGAAAGCTACGTGTCACTATGCCCGTGCTCTTCGGCCGACGGTGCGTGACTCCAATTCTACTGACGCTTGCGCAGAAATATCCCGCTCTGGAGCTTGACATATCCTTCAGTGACCGCCTCGTCGACCTCGCCGAAGATGGCTATGATCTTGCCATCCGGACCGGCGACTTAGACAACAAAGTCGGAATGATTGCCCGGCGTATCGCGCGCCAGCGCATGATCGTCTGCGCATCGCCGTCCTATCTTGAGATGAACGGTCCGCCGCAGCAGATCGAGGATCTCGGCAAGCACAATGCCATCATCTATCGTCGGTCAGGCCGCATTCGCCCGTGGATCTTCCCGAGAAAGCACGGAGCCCCGGTGGGGATTACCCCCGTTAACCGGTTGAGACTGGATGACCTCGACGCGATAGCCGATGCAGCGGTCAGCGGTATGGGCCTGGCCTGGCTTCCCTACTGGCTGGTTCGCGAACGCATTCGGGCAGGCACGCTAGTCCCCCTATTGGTGGATCAGCCTTCATTTCCTTATGACTGCCATGCTCTGTGGCTACAAACGCCACACCTACCACTCAAGGTACGTCTCGCAGTGGATGCATTGGCGGCTGCTTTGCCCAAGCGTATGATGTGACATGAACACACGCCTTGAGACACTGACGGAGGCCTCAAACTGATTCAATGTCGAGGGTGGTCAGGTACTACTGTATGTTAACGTTCACGTGCCGCGGCTGCGTCACTGCATAGAGGACGGCATTGGCGACATCTGCGGCTTCGAGTTGCTCTATGTCGCCGAGCCGGCGCTGAGCGCTGTGGCGCACATCCTCGCAATGAGTCCGGCATTCACAGCGCCAAGCTCGATGCTGGTGACGCGGATGAGATCCTCTTCGTATCCATGGATGCCCCAATCGAAGCCTCTATCACGCACTCCGCCCGCTAGTTTGGGAGGGAGTTCGCCAGTGTCGGTCGGACTTTGTGATCTTGGGTGGGCTATCGCAACATCATAACCCCGAAGCATTCGACGGGTTGCCGAGGCTCTGTACATTCAATAGTCGACTATCAGTTCGGTCCGGTAGGAGCGTTGTCGAATAGCAACGGCAGGCCTTTTGGTCGAGGAGTTTGCGATTCCGAACGTGGAGGGCTCCGCGAGCTTTTACGACTCATCCCTCGTCGTGAAGTCGATTCAGCGTCTCCGTCACACTAGCGCGCCGTGTAGAACGGGTTCGTATCGTCGGCCAACGAGACGCCAATCGTCGTTGGTCAGACGCACTGGCTGAAACAAGCGGAAGCGGCCGCGATTGCCAGACCAAGCAACCATTGTTTACGCAACCATCGCTGGACGTCCCGCCAGACCGAGCCGGAAATTGGACGCGCCGGAGGAAGAAGGGCAAAAGAGCCCCTATTTTCCTTGGTCGCGGGGGTCCGCTACATCGCGAAACACCTAAAGGCGCCTATGTGTACCGAAAACTCTATCCGAGTTGATGACGTGATGGAATCGCCTAAGCTGGCGGAATGATCGGGCTGC